>DDSA01000137.1:0-11229 GCA_002343715.1 Phycisphaerales bacterium UBA2402
CGTACGGCCCGCGGGTCGAGTACGGACGCAGCAGCGACCAGATTCTGCAGATGAACCTCATCGCGCTGCACGAGCGTGGGTACACGGGTCGGGGCGTGCTGGTGGGTGTGCTCGACACGGGGTTCAGCCGCGTACACAACGTCTTCAACAACCCGGCGCACCCGCTCCTGGTTCGCGGCGAGCGGGACTTCATCAACGCGGACCTCAACACAGCCATCGAACCCGGCGACCCCGAGGGGCAGCACTCGCACGGCACGCTCATCCTGGGCTGCATGGGGAGTTACCTGCCGGGGGAGATGGTCGGCGGGTGCTACGACGCCGAGTTTCTGCTGTGCAAGACGGAGAACGTGGCGAGCGAGACGCCCGTCGAGGAGGACTACTACGCCGCGGCGATCGAGTGGTGCGAGGCGATGGGCTGCGACCTCACGACGTCCTCGCTCGGCTACATCGATTGGTACACACAGGCGGACCTGGACGGCGCGACGGCGGTGACGACGATCGCGCTCAACATCGCCGCGGCGAACGGGATGCACGCCTGCACCGCGGCGGGGAACGAGGGGCACGATGATGACCCGGCGACCTCTCACCTGATCGCCCCAGCCGATGCGCCCCGCGTGCTGACCTGCGGTTCGGTGAACCTCGCGGGGGTCGCGAGTTCGTTCACCAGCGACGGCCCGACCGCGGACGGGCGGGTCAAGCCCGAACTTCTCGCGCGGGGGCGCAACACCGTGACGGTCCACCCCGACACGCCCGACACGTTTGTCGCCGCGAGCGGCACGAGCCTTTCGACGCCGCTCTTGGCCTCGGCGGTGGCGTGCCTGGTGCAGGCGAACCCGACCTGGACGGTGGACGAGATGCGCGAGCACCTCTTCGCCACCGCGGGCGACGCTGCGGTGAACGGCACGCACGATCCGCTCTATATCCGCGGCTACGGCATCGTGAACGCCATGGCGGCGCACGAGCGCGGCTGCGCGGCGGACTTCAACCGCGATGGGGGCGTGGACGGCGGTGATGTCGAGGCGTTCTTCCTGGTGTGGGAGGCGGGCGAACCCGGGGCCGATGTGAACCGCGACGGGGGTGTGGACGGGGGCGATGTCGAGGCGTTCTTCATCGTGTGGAGCGCGGGCGGGTGCGGGTAATGCGGGCTATCGGACAGTCGAGCGCGGAAGAGGTCGCATCGATGCCGAATACAGGGCACGAAGTTGGCCGAGAGCCTTGTACGCCGGGGCATGTTCGTGTAGGATGAGCGATTCACACGTATTGAGAAAGGAAGGTGACCCATGGCCACTCGTGCTTTGATGGTTTCGGTGATGACGGCGGCGGCGGGATTCGCAACCGCCTCCGCGCAACTCATCCGCCCGGACACGGCGACGGCCACGAGCGAGTTCAACGCCAACTACCGCGCGTTGAACATGATCAACGGTTCCGGGTTGCCCGCGGGGTTCACAACCGCGAGTGCGCACGCCAACTACTCGACGGGCAACCACTGGACCACGCGCCTTGGCGAGACGATCGGCCAATCGGCCACCTTCGGGTTCAGCCAACCGCAGACCCTGGGCGGATTCCACATGTGGAACCACCGCTCGAACATCATCGCCAGCAACCCCCACTACGCGGTAACGCGGTTCGACCTGGTCTTCCGGGATGGAGATGGCGCGGTCCTGGCGACGGTCGCCGGTGTGCCCGCCGTCGGGAACATCGCGACCGCGCAGACGTTCCCCTTTGAGCAGGTCGAGGGGGTCCGTTCCGTGCAGTTCATCGTGCGGGCGACGGCCAACAACAACTCGTCGCCGTACACGGGCCTCGCGGAGGTCGCCTTCGCCGAGTGCCTGGAGGTGATCGCGCCGGCCCCGGCCGGCGTAACCACCTGCACCTCGGATTGGGCTTCCGTGACGGTTGAACCGACCGGCACCGGCCCCTTCCAGTACCGCTGGCAGGTGGAGGATGCGGGCGAGCCGGGCGGGTGGCGCGATATCTCCGACGGCGAGGATGAAGCCCTGCAGGTGACGTTCGCCGGCGCGGCGATGGACTCGCTGGGCATCCTCGGCACGACCGACGGCGGCCCCACCGGCGTGCGGAACCTGCGCGTGCGGTGCGTGGTGATGAACCCGTGCGGGCAGTCCGAGAGCGACGCGGCGGCCATCGCCATGTGCGCGTGCCTCGAGTGCCCGGCGGACTTCAACCAGGACGGGGGCATCGACGGCGCGGATGTGGATGCGTTCTTCGCCGCGTGGGAGGGGGGCGTGTGCGATGCCGATGTCAACGCCGACGGCGGCGTGGACGGGACGGATGTGGACACGTTCTACGCGGCGTGGGAGGCGGGCGGGTGCGGGTGATCGCGAGCGTGAGCGTCACTTCTCCCTCAGCGCCCCGCGCACGACATTGATCGTTGTCTGCGTTCGCCACTCCCCGGGCGGTCGTCCCATGATGAAGCGCGTCCCGTCCGGGTGCGGGTCGTAGCGCATCCCGGGCAACTGATCCAGCACCGGCGTCGGTGTCGCGACAGGAGGTTCGGCATCGGGCGTCACCGCGGCGGCGTACAAGCGGTCCGCGTATCGGAAGAACAGTCGTGCGCCGTCGGCCGACCACGTGGGGCGCTCACCGCCCTCGACCGAAACGCGGTATTTCCGGTCGAGCGAGGGGAACGGATGCACGTATACCTCGGGCCGTCCGGTTTCCGTGGAACTGTATGAAATCAACGAACCGTCGGGGTTGAACCGCGCCGCGACACGATCGGCGGAGGTCGGAAAGAGCCGGCGCGCGGCGCGTCCGGCATCCAGCGTGACCAGAAAGATGTCCGTGTCCGTACGGTTCTCCGTCAGCATGCTGACGAGCATCGATCCGCCATCGGGCGAAAATCCCGTCGGAAAACAGATGATGCGCCCCGGCGGGGAGTAGAGCACTTCGTGCGTTCCCGAGCCGTCGGCCCGCATCCAGCACACCTCGGAACCTTCATCCGTGATGTGCTCGAAGGCGATCCGGCTTCCATCGGGCGTCCAGACCGGGTACGCCGCGCCGCCCGGCACGCTCAGACGCACCGCGGTGCGCTTGGCCAGGTCGGCGACCCACAGTTCGCGGTCCGGTTCCTCTGTCGTGTACGCCGCGAGCGAACCATCGGGTGAAAGCCGCAGTGTCCAGATGGGCTGCTCGCTCCGATGCACAACCGTCGATGAGCCGTCCTCGCCGAACCAGGCAAGGTCGTAGCACGCCGCGGGCGCATCACCCGGCAGGAACGCCAGTGTTCCGTCGGGCGCGACGGCGTACCGGGCGTATTGCCCGAGGCCGGAATGCCCGCCCAGCTCGGCCGCGCGGAGTTCCTCGCCGCCGAGGCGCGGACCCGAGGGGTCCAACCCGCGGAAGTACACAACGGAACCGCGCAGGTATGTCACGAGGCCGAGTTCGCGGGCAAAGCGCGGCTGCGAGGCGTGCTCCACGAGGCGGACCCGGGCGCCGTTCGAGAGATCAACCGCGTCCACGTGCGCGACCCAGGTCTTGCCTTCGCGGAGCCAGGCGGTCACCAGCGCGTGACGCGAACCGGGCAGGATTTCGGGCTGGCTGAACAACTCCCGCGTGGTGTCGGGGTCGGCGCCCAGCGGCCTGATCAGATCGGAATCGGCGTCCGCGATGCGCAACAGGCCGGGCGCGACCACGACCAGGATCCGGCCGTCATCTCCCCACGAAGCCCCGTACGCGCCGGACACGTCGGGGAGCACTCTGCGCGGCGGCCCTCCCGCGCGCGGAACGCGGTGGAAGGACAATCGGCCGCCGTGTGACTTGTGCTGCTGCCAGAAGCCGATCCATCGCCCGTCGGGCGAGAAGAGGGGCATGTACGCATCTTCAACGCCGGCGATTGGTCGGGGGGTCAGCGAATCGAGTTCGCGCACGAAGAGCCGCGATGGGTTCCACGCGTCTCCCGCCGCGAACACCATTTCCTTTGAATCGGGAGAAAAGACCAACGGGCTGTGGATGGTCGGCGTGACCGGTTTGGGCGTTGTGATGGAGAACCAGACGGGCGTGGCCGGGGCTTGCGAGCGACCCGGCCAGAGCGCCGCCATCCCGATGCCCGCGCCTACGACCAACACCGCCGCGAGCATCGTGCGCCCGCCCCGCCCACGCCGCGGAACGACGAGCGGGCCGGGATCATCGAGATCGAGCGCCGCATCCCCCGCATCACGAAGCCTGCCGGGCGGGTCTTTGCACAGGCAGCGCCGCAGCACGCGTTCCACCCCCGGCGGGAGTCCCGGCGGGAGGCGCGACCAGTCGGGCTCTTCCCGGAGCACCGCCGCGACCGTGTCGGAATCGGTTTCTCCTTCGAAGGGCCTGCGTCCAGTGAGCATCTCGAACAAGACGCAGCCGAAGGCCCAGAGATCCGTTCGTTTGTCAACCGCCCTGGCCCGTGCCTGCTCTGGGCTCATGTACGCCGCCGTGCCGATGAGCGTTCCCGAGAGGGTCTGATCGATCGCGGATGCCGCGTCCGATCCGGGCAGGACTTTGGCGATGCCGAAGTCGAGCACCTTCACCCCTCCGCCGCCGGGCATGACCTTGATATTCGCGGGTTTGAGGTCGCGGTGAATGATCCCCGCGGTGTGCGCCGCCTCCAGCGCGCGGGCCACCTGGCGGGCGATGTCCAGCGCGTCCGCCACGGGCAGCGGCCCGCGCTTGATCAGTTCCGCGAGCGTCGGTCCGGGCACGAACTCCAGCACCATCACCGGCCCCGCGTCCGTTTCTTCCACAGCATGAATCGCCGCGATGTTCGGATGGTGCAGCGTCGCCACGATGCGGGCTTCGCGCTCGAGCCTGGCCCGGCGGTGCGGGTCCATCGCCAGTTCGCCGGGGAGCGCCTTCACCGCCACCGTTCGTTTCAGCCGAGTGTCCGTTGCCTCGTAGACCACGCCCATGCCGCCCGCGCCGATGCGCGCGCCAACGCGGTAGGTGCCGAAGGTCAGCCCCGTGAGGGGCGGCGCGGACCGCGCGGGGGTCGCCGGCTCCAGCAGGTCACCCCCATCGGCCAGCGCCCGCAGCAACGAGAGCACTTCATCGCGCAGCGCCGCGTCCCCGTCCGCCAGCAGTTCGACGATGCCCTCGCGCTCGTGAGACGGGTGCTCCAGAGCGCGGTCCAGCACGTCTCGCACCCGATCGATCCGCGGCGGATCGGGCCGCGACTCATCGTGCCGGAGGGGCGTGGTCACGGCCCCTCCCGTTCGCGCCCGCCGGCCTGCAGTTCGCGTGCGATCCACGCCTTCGCGTAGACCCAGTGGCGGCGGGCGGTCCGCTCGGCGACACCCAGCACACGCGCGATGCGAGCCATCTCCATCCCCGCGTAGAAGCGCATCTCCACGATCCGCGCCGCCGTCGCGTCCGATTCCGCGAGTCGGCCCAGCGCTTCTTCGAGCGACAGGACATCCACCTCGCGCCGCGGCGCGGGCAGGTCCGCGTGAGAGATCGGCACCCTGGCGGCCCCTCCGCCCCGCTTTTCCCGATCGCGTCCCCGCGCATGATCGATCAGGATGCGTCGCATCGCGGTCGCGGCCACGGCGAGAAAGTGGTCTTCGTCCTTCCACACGGCGCGCTGCTGGTCCGCGAGTTTGAGGTATGTCTCGTGGATCAGCGCGGTGGGTTGCAGGGTGTGACCGGGGCCTTCGCGGTCCAACTGCAGCCGGGCCAGTTCTCGAAGCCGTTCGTACACCAGGGGCAGGAACTCCCGCACCTGTCCGGGGCCGGTGTCCACCGCCGCGTGCAGGGCGCGCTCCAACTCGGGGTCTGGGCCGGCAGCGGGGTCCACGTCGCGAGATTGTTGGCCCCGCGTGTCCGGTGCGGGGCGCGATTGTCGCGTCTCTCCTCGGGGGAGACCACCACGACCGGGAGAGATCACCATGCAGACCGCACGCTCAGTCTATCAATGTTCCATGTTCGCGCTCGTGTCCATCGCCGGCCTGGCTGTCCGGGCGGATGCGGACATCACGGCGTACGCCGCGGCGAGGTACATCAGTTACACCCAGGCGTCCGACGCGTCCCCGACGGACCCGGAGTTCTGGTACTTCTCCGCGCTCCTTGTCACCGATATCGAGTACGAGGTGCTCGACGCCGGTATCTCGTTCGAGCGTCCGCCGCTCTTCACCGCGCCGTTGGGAGGCGGTCACCCCTATGTCGTGCAGTACGGGTCCGCCCTGTACGACAATGAGGCCGCGTTCCTCGCAGACTATCCGGCGACCTCGTACACGCTCTGGGCGGATCGCGGCACGGGCGTCGAAGTCGGCGAAGTGTTCATGCCCGAGGACATGTACTGCCCGGAGATCCCCGCCTTCACCGGCGACACGCACTCGCGGCTGCAGGGCCTTGACCCCGCCGCGGATTTCGTCGGCACCGTGAACGGCTTCACGCTCGCGCCAGGGGCCGACCTGGGGTACCAGACTTACGCGGTCGTGCAGGAGCGTGTGCCGTATCTTTCATGGAGCACGTACATGGATGCGGGTGAGACCGGATTTACGATCCCCGCCGGCACGCTCCTTCCCGGCACGAACTACAGCATCGGTCTGACCTATTTCAACCAGGCGACGATCCCCGGCGCCGGGTTCGGGAACGCGACCTCGGGAGCGGAGTTCTATCGCGCGACCACGTCGTACTTCAGGACGTCGCAGACGTGCGATCACTTCGTGCAGGAGTTCGAGGCGGCCATCCCGTGCCTGGCGACCGGTCAGGACTGCGGGAACACGTTTTCCATCGAGTTCGAGACCTGCGGACTGGCGCTCGCGGAGTTCTTCACCGCGCTCACGCACTGCTCGATGGTTCAACTCGATTTTTACATTGATGGCGTTCTCGCCGCCTCCACAGCGCCGCTCTTCGCGGGCGATTACACCGGGGTGATCAACTTCGGCCCTCTCGCGCCGGGGTCGCACACCCTGACGATCGCCGCGACGGGCATCGAGGGCGGGTGCAACGTCGGGATTCTGGAATCCTGGGGCGGCACGCTTCGGCTGCACCGCTGCGCCGACCACGTCGCGGCGTCCGGCCCCGACCCTGCGGAAGTCTGCCCGGATGCGCCGGCGGTCTTTACGGTCTCACCATCGGGCGGCGGGCCGTACTCATACCAATGGGAGGCGCAGACGCCCGGCAACCCCGGCGAATGGATCCTCCTCGCCGAGGGCGAGATTCCCGGCATCGGCACCATAGCCGGATCGGGCGATGCGGCGCTTGTCGTGACAGCACCGGCGGAAAGCGGGCTGGCGTTTCGCGCTGTTGTTTCCAACGGGTGTTCGTCCGCGATCAGCACCGAGGCGGTCTTGACGATTCTCTCGTGCGGAGGATGCCCCGCGGATTTCAACCAGGACGGCGGCATCGACGGGGCCGATGTCGAAGCCTTCTTCGCCGCATGGGAGGCGGGAGAGTTCAGTGCGGATGTCAACTCGGACGGCGGCATCGACGGCACCGATGTCGAGGCCTTCTTCGCCGCGTGGGAAGCGGGCGGGTGCGGGTGAAGCGCCCCCCGCGGGGGATGGATGCTCACCGCCGCCGCCGCGACGCCAGCAACGCCGCGACCCCGATCAGCGCCGCTCCACCGGGCGTGGGGACGCGGGCCACGTAGCCGTAGCGCTGCGACCCGATGAGCGCCCGGCCCACGATGGTGCGGCCGTCATCCGAGATGCCGTACGCCTCGGTCAGACGCACGCCGCTGGGGACGCTGATCCCCTGCCCCGAGAGGTACTCGCTCAGGCGGATGTGCCCGGTGGCCTGTGTCCATACGCTCGCCAGCGTCGTCTCGGTGGGCAGGGAGAAGTTGGAGTCGTACCCGACCACCACCGATCCGTCGGCGCTCACATCGTGCGCGAACGCATCCTCATAGCCCGCCAGCAGCCCCAGGTCCTCCACGGTGTGCAGGTCCGTCCACCGCGCGAAGCGCCCGCCGCCCCCCGTGCGCACCGCCCCGACGATGAAACGCCCATCGGGGCTCATGCCCAGCGCCGTGGAAGAGGGCGAACCGCCGAAGCGCGGCAACTCCACAGTGCCCATCGTCGGCGACCAGGCAAAGGCGGTCGTCCACCCGTTGGTGTCCCCCGCCCCTGCGACCAGATCGCCCGAGCCGGAGACGGCGTAGGCGGAGGCGATGCTCGTGTTCGGAAGCGATGGGATCGGCTGGGCCGTCGTTCCCACCCAGCGCACGGCGATGCCGCTGGTGCCGCCCTGCCCCTGCTCCACAGCCCCGACGACGATCTCGCCATTGTGGTTCGCGGCGTACGCCGTGCCGCGGGTGTAGTTGGAGGGGAAGGGGAGTGTGGTGGGGACGCCGGTGGTGGTTACTTTGAACGGACGCTCTACACTCAAATTGCGATTGTCGAACCCAAGCCCTACCAGCGTCGACCCGTCGCCCGAGACCCCCCAAACGAAGACGTCTCGAGGCTCTTCAAAGTTAAGCGACACTGAAGCACGGGCCGATGGCGAAGAAAAGGTCACAGCGTAGCGCCGCGGCGCGGTGGGCGGTGCCTCAAATCGGCGAGCCACCGAACCTGCGGCGACGAGGCCATCCGCGCTCACGCCGGTCAACGTGGCGTTGAAACCGGTCTCGGCGGTGTCCAAGGGCATCAACCAGACCCCAACGTCGGCAGCAGTGGTGCAGGCGGCAAGGCACATCGCCACGCACCGTGCGGCAACGGGCACTGTCCTCCGCGGCGGGAAGTCATGCCACGGACGCGTGCCGTGCGTACGTTTCTCGAATGTCGCGTGCGACATATGTGTAATCCTAACTACGCTTGGTACAACAAGCGTGCAGCGCCTACTGCCCGCTGTTCGCAAAGTCCACGAGGAACGTCACCACATCCTCTGACGTTACAGAACCGTCGGCATCGTAATCGGCGACGTATTCGCCCGCGCCAAACGCCGAGCCCATCATCAGCAGATCAGCGCTATCGACGCTCTCGTCCATGTTGATGTCGGGGCCGGTGGGGCTTTGGGCCATGCCGACGCAGTCCTCGCACTCGCCCTCCGACACGATCGCCGTGCAGGGCGGATCGCCGAGCCGTATGACCTGGATCAGGTCGTACGCGGATTGGAAGTGGAACTCGCCGCACGGCAAGGTCGTGACGTGCCGCGCCAGGAGTTTTACCTGACCCGATGAAGACATGAACCGCGAAGCATCGCACACATCGAACGTTCGTCTCACCGAAAAGTCCGGCGTGGTGAAGGTGTACCGGCCCGCGCCATCTGCCAGCAGGCGGGTCCATTGCCCGCCCCCTGACCCTGTGTAGTCCCATAGATACACCTCACCTTCGACAATGTCCAGACCGCACGGCGTTGGGTTCTCGTCGTACGACACCTGTGTCTCGATGCGGATGCGCAGCCCGTTGCCCGTCGCGTTGGTGAGGAGCGGGGTGAAGAGCACGATGAGTTGGGTGCTCATCAGGTCGTTTTCATCGCCCTTCGCCGCGGCGTATGTGATCGTTTCCTTCGGCGTCACCTCTTCCGTCCGGAGCGTGAAGAAAAGGTCATTCGGCGGCACCAGCACATGCCCCCACCCCATGTGCCAACTCCAGTAGTAATCGCTCACTTGAAAGGCGTACACCTGACGGTAGAGTTCCTGCCAGTTCTGCCAGCGCGAGAGCGTGATGGGCTCTTCCGGTTTGGCGTCTTGGAAAGCCACACCCTGCCGGACGTCCAGTTGCCGGCCCATCGCGAGCAACCGGCGGATGTCGTCCTTACCCGCCTCCACTCCGAACCCGCCGGGCTGGGGCGGCATGAGAAAGTAGGGGTTGACGCGCCGGGAATGGCCCTGCGAACCGATCGCGGTCTCCGCCCGCATCCGGTTCATCCGGATGTTCGCTTGCCAGGGAGTCTCCATCGGGTGCGAGGGGAGGTACAAGTTGGGCCGTTGAAAGCCGTACGGATTGTCGTTTGTGTCTGGTGGCGGGGTGTTCCATCCGTACAGCGTCACAGAATCGAGGTCGGCCCACGACATGGTTGTTGCCGTGAACCAACTCGACAAGGGTGTCGGTTCACCGGCCACGGTCTTGACCCAGGTGTGTCCCCACCGGGCGCCCTCGGCGTACGGACTGACCAAGACCCGCCGAAAGACCCGCGAGGGGAACAGGTACGGATTGGTCGTTCCGGAAACTTCGACCAGTGGGCGGCAGCCTTTCTCTGGTACCGCCGGACCATCAATGCACGAGGTCAATAGTTCGCGGTCCCAGAACCAACCAAACGTCTCTTCGCTCCCATCGGCAAAGTGCTCGCCGTAGTTGCTCATCAGGGGAACGGGCACGGGCACCGGAGGGTTGGTGACGATCGCCGCGTACGCAGCGCGGATGGGCTGGTACGCGCATTCGCGCATCAACGCGGCCTTCACCCGCATCATGACCCCCGTGTAGAACTGGGCGAAGGGTCGATTGGGGATCTGGTTCGGGCCGCCCCATTGCGGACGGAACCCATACTTGTGGTACGAGTTGACCGGGCAGGTCGGGTCGCCATCAAAGACCGACCACCCCAGCGCGGCATTCAGTTCGCTTTCGAGCATCGCCATCGTCTTCTGGTTCGGCGCGTCAAAGCCCGGGACCGGCTCGTTGGCCCACCTCGCGTCCCGCCGGACGTTAAACATGTGATACGACCAATCCGTGACGCAGCAACTGACCAGCGGCGTCTCGGCATCGAAGACGTAGCGGCGGGGCAGGGGTATGGCGTGCATCAGGTGCCGCGCGACGATGCGGGCAACGAACGTCTCCATCCACTGTTTCAGTCTCGCTCGGGACAAACTCAGCCACGGGTGCGGCAAGACGAACGTGTTCCATCGCTGCGAGCCCGGATCGGGCGAGTTTCCTCCCCAATCCAGTTCTTCGCCATTCGCGGGCGTGATCGGATCTCCGTCGTGCAGAATGCACGTGGGCATGCTCGGATCAATCATGGTGCTGCAATGGGCAAAACCCAAGACCGCCACCGTGATGTTCGCGGGGTCGAGCGTGGGCACCGGCTGCGCCAAGCGCTGCTGAATGTAGTCCATCACCCGATCCGCCGCGGCGGTCGGGTCAACATCGGTAGCAATGCCGACATTCACATGCACCATGCCCATCAACTTCGGATCGTGGGTCCATCCCGGCGGCTCCGTCCACCACCGATCCGCGACCGCTGTGTTGATGGACTGCTGCACGAAGTAGGTCGGCAGGGTCGTCTGCGCTTTCGCGGGGCTTGGTCCACTGGTGAGAGCCATAAGGCTACCGGCGGTCAAGAGAGCGAGAGAGCGAGAGAGCG
>DDSA01000137.1:11476-13761 GCA_002343715.1 Phycisphaerales bacterium UBA2402
AGAGAGCGAGAGAGCGAGAGAGCGCATGGTCATGATCTCCACGGGTTCATGGAATCCCGGCACTCCAGACAACATGCCACACGATTCCGAAAAAGCAAGGAAAATCTGGAATAATCCGCAAAAATCGCGCACTCGGCGCAGTCCGACCGAACAAAGCACGGACCATGTCGAACCCCGGGCGCTCGCCCGCGGCGACCTCACCACGCACAACCGCGGCCAAATGCCGAAGCACGCGTGGATCTTCGCCACGGCCCGGCCCTGCAAGAAACACGCTCTTGCTTCGCTGACCAGTTGCGGGCGGCTTCAGAAACCGCCCCCGCCCGGCGGCGATGTGTGAGGCCGCCGACTCGCAGACAGCCACGCCCCTCGGGGCCTGAAAGGGAGTCGCCATGAACCGTTCCATCCGTCTTTCGCTGTCGCTCGCGCTCGCGGCGGGCGGGGTCGCCTCCGTCTCTGCACAGTCCCTGACCGGGACCGATGTCTGGATGTGGACCGGAACGCAGACCCTTCGCCACACCCCAGGCACCACCACCGCCGCGCCGATCACCAAGGTCGGCGGGGCCGCACTGGCGGCGACCCGGATCATCCAGGCCCGAGACACGACCCGGGCCACGCTCAGTTCGGTCTGGTTCATGGCGAGCGACGGTGTGTATCTCCATAACACGGGCGCGACGACGGCCTCGCTGGTGACCTTCGGCGGGTCGGCGACGACCTCGCCCCTGAACCTGACCGCGGCGGACGACTTCACATCACCGACCGGTTCGCAGGTCTGGTGGAACACCAACGCCCGTGTCCTGCGGCACATCCCCGGCACCACCACCGCCGAGGCGATCACGCAGGCGGGGGGTACAAACATCCTGAACGTGATCGGGATCTTCGCCGCGTGCGACCGATCCTCGCCCACCGGCTCATCGGTCTGGGCGTGGAACGGCGGCAGCCTGTTCCGCAACGTGCCCGGCACCGCGACGATGCAGCCCCATTCCGCGGTCGGGGGCGGCCCGTTGGGCACGGTGTCGCAGATGCTCGAATCACCCGACACCGGCCACGCGAGCGGCGTGCAACTCTTCATGCGCAACTCCACGGGCGCGGTCTATCGCCACCTCGCGGGAACGACGACGTGGCAGGGCATCAGCGGCATCGGCAGCGCGATCGGTTTCGCGGCGGGGAAGGACACCCTGAGCGTCACCGGCGGGCAGGCGTTCTTCTGGCGGACGAATCCGATTTTTTCGGGCACCGCGCTCTACCGCTGGAACCCGGGGACCAACACCGCCGCGGCCGTGAATGATTCGTCGGGGAACGGCGTCCGCGATGTGCAGGAAGTGGTGATCGCGCCGGACTCATCCCGGGCCAACGGGGCCGTCGCCGTCATCCGCACCACGAGCGATGTCTTTATCCATAACCCGAGTACCGGGGCGGCCCAGCGCGTGAGCCTGCCGCCCTCGCTGGGCGAATCGCCCAGGGGCGTGGCCGTGGTCTTCGACGGCGAGGCGCCGGGGTGCGCGCGGGTCTGGATCTGGACCAGCAACAACCTGTACATCCTCCGTCACGGCACGTTGAACGTCGATGTGGTGGCCGCGCCGGGGGGTGGGGGATTGAGCAACATCACCTCTGTCACGAGCAAACTCGACGCGACCAGCCCCGCGGGCGGGCGCATCTTCATCCGCAACACCGCGGGCTGGTTCGTTCACAACCCCGGCACCTTCACCACCTCGGCGGTGACCGACGGCGGCTCGGCCATCTCCGGCACCATGCAACTCGCGTCCCGCGACCTGTCCGCGAACGCCACCAAGGGCAACGTGTGGGCGTGGAACAGCAGCCGCGTCTATCTGAACAACCCCGCCTCGCCAACGACCGCCACGCAAATCACTCTGTCAGGAGCCTCGATCGGGAGCGTGGCGGGCCTGATCGAGACATTGAGCGCGGGGGCCAACGCCGCCGCGACCGATCGAAACGCCAACCTGATCCCCGATGGGGCCGAGTGCCTCGCGGGGGCGTACGTGCTGGGCAGCGGCGCGATGCTCAACACCGACACGCTGACCATCAGCCCCACCTCGGGCGTGGCCGGGGTGCCGGTGCGCACACGGGTCGAGTCAACGCCCAACGGTGATGTGGCCGTGTTCTCGTTCCCCAATCTGCGCATCACCGGGCCGGTCTCGGCGACCGGCTCGCGCCCGCTGGTCCTGGAGACCTGCGAAGGCATCAGCATCACCGGCTCGATCGACACCGCGCCCGGCACGTTGGGCGGCGGCGCGGCCGGGGGGGGCGGGTTTGCCGGCGGATCGGAA
>DDSA01000105.1:0-17857 GCA_002343715.1 Phycisphaerales bacterium UBA2402
GCGGCGGCGGCCGAGGCGGGGGTGTTTCGGGAGTTGATCCCGCCCGGAACACCCGGCGGCGTGAACTTCGCGGCCCCGGGCATCCCCGCGGGAACACCGCTTCCCGAGCCGCTCACGCGTGTGACCAAATCCGCACCTTTGGGAGTCAACTTGATGGTCTTGCCTCCGATGGTGATTTCAGACTCGGTGATGGCCGAAACGGTCTCATCACCGACCTTGCCACCCAACGAGACGAAGGACTGCTTGTCGGACTTTGAAACCAGCGCCATCTTCATCGTGCCAAGATGCACCAGCCCGAGGAACTTGACATCCTCGGTCGGGGGTGGCGGCGGAGGGGGCGGAGGCTCCGCACCCTTGGGATCTTCCGTCACCAACGGAGGCGGCGCGGGGATCGACGGTCGGTTGCTGATTCTCCCGAATCGATCCGCCACAGCGCCGAGGTCCACGACGACTTTGGAAATCTCTTGTTCGTCGTCAGGCTCGAGCGCCTCCTCCACAGCGGGCAGAGTGAGCGGCTTGAGGGGCTGCTGCGGCTTGACCCCGGGAAGTCCGAAGGCGACGATGCCCCCCCCGCAGGCCGCCAACGCCACCACGCCGATCTGCGCTGCCCGTGTTCGGGCGACGGCCTGCCTGCGGTCGAGTGGAGATGCGCTCATAGGAACCCTTACGGTACGCTGGTCATGATGGTTGGATAGCCCACCTATGCACGGGGATCAGGAACTCCTGTCGGCCAAGACCGAACCGGCTTTGGAAGTTTTCCTGCCCGGAAGAGTTCTTCACGTTAGGGCCGGTCTTGCTCGGAACAGTCCTCCCACGAAATGATCGAACTGTTGCGCTGCAGCGCCGTTCGGGTATCGCGTGAACCTCCCGGTACGGCGTTCGTGAGAAGTACCAAACCGCAGTACCGGCGCGCGGAGATTCCTCCCGGAAAGCCCGCCGGTGTCTGCGCCTCGGCCAGCACGCGCCAAAGCGTCGGCGTCGCGGTGATCACCATATTCAGCCTGTTCCTCGCCTCGGGTTCCAGCGTGGATTGATTCAGAATCTCGTTGAGCATCAGCCCGTCGAGTGGTTGCCCACCCCTCGCGTGGAGGATCTCGCCAACGATCTGCGCTGTGCCGTCCCCCTCGGTCACCGAGTTGATCGCCGAGTAGAGGACATCGGGTGGGGCCGAGTTCACGCTGATGGGCAGCGGGCCGTCTCGCCGCACCAGCGCGCCCGCGTTCGCACCAGCGCGGGCCCGCAGTTCCTGAAGCACCAGCCTGGCCGCTTCCCGAGCCTGGGCCGACAGGCCCGCCAACTCCACCAGCGCCTTGTCCTGCGCATCGAAGAATGAGATCCTCACGTTCTGGCCATCGTCGAGCGTCAGGTCGAAGGCGTGCCCATCGGGCTTGATGTTCTCGGCCATGGCTCTGCCCGCGCCGGATTTGCGGAGCCACGCCTCAACCGCCTCCTGCACCCCCTGAGAAACATGGTGGAAGGTGTAGGAGTCGAGTTCCCGCCGAACGATCATCGCTTGGGCGGTCTGCCGCTCCATCATGACCGCGACCATGATGCCCGCAACAAGAACCAACAGCAGCACAATCGGGAGCGCAAAGCCGTGTCTCATCGTCCGCCCCCAGACTTGGAGGGAGGAGGCGGAATGGGTGTTGCCTTCGGCATCGCGGGGCGTGTCGGACGCGAGGATGGTGGTGGCGCTCGCCCGGTCGGCGTCCCGCCCGCTGGGGGCGGGGTCGCGGGGCGCGCGTTCTGACCTCCGTCATCGACCGCCTCGGCCCGTCGGATGCCCTCGCCCGGCCTGGGAGGTACTTCCGGGCCTGTCGCCCAATCCACCTCAAAGAGCCACTTGGCTGTCATTCCCGAAGTGGTTTCCGCGGAGAGTTCCATGTAGGCCGGCAACTGCTGGAACCACGTCGCCTCCAGGGCGCTCTTCCACTCTCGGTCATCAAACAGCCGCCACTTCACGAACCGGAGATTACCGGCGACCTTCACGGGATCTCCCGCGAGCCCGATCGCTTCCTCGCTCGGCCTGTCGCTGCCGTTTTCTCGCGGCGGCAGAGGTACCCACCACACTTCATACGCCTCCGGAACTTCCTCATCATTCGCGGCCGCTTCTCGGATCGTGCGCCCGCTGGGGCGTTGCGGACGTACTTCAAGCGCTCCGCGAACCGCCCGCACCGAACCGAGGTCTTCTTCACCGGATTCTCCGAACGTATCCGCTTTTTTGATGCTCGGATCCTCCGCCGCCGTTTTCACGCCCTCGTTCTTCGAACGAACGTTTTCGGGGGCGGACCCCGCGAATCGGCTTTCCTTGCTGAATCGGCTTTCGTTGGCGAAGCGGCTCTGGCTGTCGCGCCGCGACAAACGTTCGCCTTCTCGCAGGCCAGCCCGTGCGAAAAAGTCGCTCTCGGCGGAAGGGACCGGCGGATCCGAGAGCACGAACTCGATCCGTTGCACGGGCGACGCATCGGCCTGAAAGTCTCGCCCGCCCGTGCTACGCATGACCCAACCGCCCGCGCGCTGGTCATCCTCAAGGATCAGCCTCGGTACCGGCGCGAGGCCGCCCGCCTCGCCGGCCTGAAAACGACCGAACCTCGAACCGGCACCCACGTCCTGCTCACCGGACCGCGGTGCCGGCGGGAGTCGGTCGGTTGACATCACCAGCGTCGTCGTCGCGCGTTGAGCCACCATCCGCAGCCGCTCCAGGTCGCCCGCGTGCTCGGCCCGCTTCGCGAGCATCTCATCCGTCCGCTGCATCGTGTACATCACCGACAGGCAGGCGATCACCACGAGTGCGCCCAGTGATGCGGCCATCACGACCTCGAGCATGGTGAAGCCGCGGCGCATCACTTGCCACCTCCGGTCTTCGGCGGCGGCTGTGTCCCCCGCCCCGTGCTGCGAGGATTCACGCCTGTCGGCCGGGATCCCGCGCTGGCCGCCATCCCCGTGACGGCGTCCAGAAACTTCTGCCGAAGGACCGGGTCCTTCATGATGTGGTCGGCTGTATCGGGGTTGCGCAACTGGCCGAAGATCGGATCCACGATGCGGGACAGAGCGAACATCGGCGCACCAGCCTCCGGCGGCCCGCCCCGTTCATCGCTGAGCCAGACCGTCAGCCGGACCGTCTTGAGCCGATCGAGATCGATCCCGGATGTGGGCCGAGCGGTGGCTCCCGCGGGCTCGGGCGGCTTGGCGGGCGTCAGCGTGATAGACCGCTCCTCGATCGACCAGGCGTAGTAGTCTCTCCCGTACATCACCGGCAGCCCGGGCTTGGGCATCGATCCCTGATCATCGATGTACTCCAGGATCAGGCGATTAGCCACCTCCGCAGCGCCCAGGCGCTGATGCTGGCGCAACTGGGATCCCACCACTCCCTGCAGCGCCGCCATGATCATGCCCGTCACCAGCGCGAGCAGCACCACCGATAAGAGCACTTCGAGAAAAGACATCCCCTTCCGGACTCTCCACTCGGAGGGGTTCCATCGACTCGAAGAGGATGGGCGAGGGAAAGGCATGGCTCATGTACGCGGGGAACTACCCGGTGCCGGGTTATTTGTCCATGGTCCAGATGTCGATGTCGTCCTCGGTGCCCGCGCTGCCATCCTCTCCCGCCGATCCGAGGATGTAGGGCTGTTCCTTGCTGCGTCCGCGCGGATCGTACACGAAATCATTCTTCCACCCATCCTTGAGTGCCTTGTCGTCGAGCATCTTGGCGGTGATGAGTGTGTTGAGCGTCGGCGGGTAACCGCCCACTTCAAGGTTATAGGTTGTCAGCGCGTTCTTGATCGTCGCCAGGCTTGCGCGCGTCACGCGGGCCTTGGCCCGGGATCCGGCCCCCACGATATTCACCGCCGCGGCCGCGATGAGAATTCCGATAATCACAAGAACCAGTGTCAGTTCGAGAAGTGAAAAGCCCCTCGCCAAGCGGGCGGTGGTTCGGGGGGAAGTGCACACCATCGTCTTCATATCACGGTTCCTTGCTCGGGGTCTTTGCGTGCGTGGACGTGTGTCCGGTCACATGCTTGTACAGTAGGTATTCGCCCGGGGTTCGCGTGCGCTCGACAGTCAACCCACCGCATTGGTGGTCGCTTTGATGAGGGGCACCATGATCGACACAACGAGACTGCCGATCATCAGGAACATGACGAGGATAAGGACGGGTTCCATGGCCGCCAGGAGCCGCTCGCTGCGTCGTTCGAGTTCCTCGGTCATATCCCCGGCCAGTGTCTCAAAGGCAGACTCAAGGTCTCCCGACCGCTCCGCGGCCATGAGCAGGCGGCGCGTCGGCAGAGGCAAGGCCTCGACACTGTCGATGAGCGAACGCAGCACGCCGCCCTCGATGAGTTTGGTCCTCAGCGTCGTCAGTTGCCGGCGCAGGGCCGGGTGGCTGATCACCCCGATGGCCACGCCGAGCGCATCGGCCAGTGTGACGCCGTTCTTGGTCATCGCCGCCATCACAGTGAAGAACCGCGCGGATTCCTGCGTCAGCACCACTTCCTTCAGGAGTGGCGTGGTCCGCGCCAACCGCCCGACAAACTCCACGATCGCCCGTCGGGCGAAGACCGCCAACGTCAGAAACGCCAGCACGCCCACCAGGACCCACAACGCGTGCTCTCGGATGAAGATCCCCACTGTCATCAGGAACTGCGTGAAGGCCGGGAGCGGCGTGTTCAGGTCTTTGATGGACTGCCCGATCTTCGGCAGCACGAAACAGATCATCGCCAGCGTCACCGCGGCGCTGATCGATAGCACGATCGCGGGGTAGATCATCAGCGTGCCCGCCTTGCCGCTGATGCGGAGCTGGCGGCGCGTCGTCGCGGCCAACTGCTTCGCCGCGCCGCCCAGATCGCCCGTCCGCTCCGCCGCGCGGTACACCGCGGTGGTCACGGCATCGAACATGCCCACGGTCGCCGCGGCATCGGAAAAACTCGCCCCCGCGGCGACCATGTCGCGCATCCGCTCCACCCGCGGCGCGGTGGAGGGTGCCACGGATTTGCTGGTGGCCTCCAGCGCTTCGACCAGCGGCACCCCCCGGGTGAGCAACTGCGCCAACTGGGTGTGCAACTCGCCCTGGTCCTTGAGCGATACGGACTCGCTCCCGGTGCCGCCCGCCCAACTCGGCAACGCCCACACCCGCAGCGCGACGAGGCGCTCCCGGCGCAGCGTTTCGTTGAGTTGCCGCAGGTCTCTGGCTCGGCGCAGGCCGATGGTTCGCCCGCCATCGGGCCGGGCCGCGAGGATCAGATATCGGCAGGAAGTTGGAAGCGTGACGCGAGACATAGGAATGCGGATTGACCGTAACGTTCCGACCTCGGCTGGTCGTACGGGTATTCACACACACGGATGCGGTGTACGGCTGTCATCAGCGGAGGACTTCGTCCATCTTCTTGCGATCCGCCTCCGTCAGGCCTTCAACGGGCACCTCTTCGAGCAGCGAATCGATCAGATCATCGGTCGTCACCTGATCCGCCTCGGCGTTGAAGTTGACCAAGAGCCTGTGCCGGAGCACGGGCTTGGCGACTTGCCTGACGTGGGCCGGAGTCACGTGCGTCGCGCCGGCCAGCAGGGCCGTCGCCTTGGCGGCGAGCACGAGGTTCTCACTCGCCCGGGGACCGGCACCCCACGCGAGGTACTCCGAGATTTTCTTCGGTCGTGCCAAACCCAAGTCCATCTCTTCCTTGATGCGGGTCGCTCGAACCAGGCGGAGGGCATACGCGATGATGTGGTCCGCGGCGGGCATCGTGCGAACAACGCCTTGAACCCGCTTGATCCCCCCTTCATCGAGCACCGGCGTGATCGTCTCGCTGCCGCGGGCCGCCTGTCGGCGGATGATCTCCATCTCCTCGCTCGCCGTGGGGTAGCCGATATGGATCATGAACATGAAACGGTCCAGCTGAGCCTCGGGAAGGGGGTAGGTGCCTTCCTGCTCGATGGGGTTCTGGGTCGCCAGCACAAAGAACGGTTCGGGCAACGGATATCGCTGCCCCCCCACCGTCACCTGACGCTCCTGCATCGCTTCGAGCAGGGCCGCCTGTGTCTTCGGGGGCGTGCGGTTGATCTCGTCGGCGAGGATCACGTTGGCGAAGATCGGGCCTTTGACGAACTTCAATGCTCGCGTGCCGCTCGCCTTGTCCTCCTGGATGACTTCGGTGCCCGTGATGTCGCTGGGCATCAGGTCGGGTGTGAACTGAATCCGTGAGAAATCCAGCGACAGCGTCCGGGCGATTGTTGAGATCAACAGTGTCTTGGCCAGACCAGGCACGCCCACCACGACGACGTGCCCCCGGCAGAAGATCGCTGTCAGCATCTGATCCACCACCGCATCCTGCCCCACGATGACCTTGTGGATTTCCTCCTTCAGCCGCGCAAAGGCCGTCTGCACCTCGCGGATCGCTTCGGGAAGTACCCCCGTTTCGCCGGTTTCACTCATAACTCATCGTACGCCCCCCCGGTGCTTCGACAGCGCGACCACCCCCACCGGGTGGGAGCATGGCGCGCGATTCGCTTGTCTCTGATCTGTGTGCGCGGTTGAGATGCCTCGAGGTAACTCGCGAATCGGCGTGTTGACGGTCAGTTTCAAGCAGGATCCACGGTTGTTCCAGATCCCGCTTCAGGTGCAATCGGCCGCGTCACTCGACCACACCCAGGTCACGCTTGGTGAAGAGCGATTCAAACACCAGTCCTTCCCGCTCCACGTTCTCGCGGGCCCCCTCCAGCCTGTCGATCGTGGCGATCACGCCGAGGACGTTTCCCCCTGCGTCACGAAGAGACCGGACCGCTTCCAGCGCCTGCCCGCCGGTGGTGGCCACGTCTTCCACCAGAACCACACGATCGCCTTTCAACAACACGCCTTCCAACTGCTTCGCCGTCCCATAGTCCTTTTTCTGATTTCGCACAAAGATGCATGGGAGCCCGGTGTGCAGGCTCGTTGCCGTGACCAGCGGGATGCCTCCCAACTCGGCGCCGGCGAGGCGGTCGGTACGGACGGACAATCGACGCTCCATCGCGCCCAGCCTCTCGGCGAAGAGCGGTGCCAGTTGCGCGAGCAACTCCGGGCGGGTCGAGAAGAGGTACTTGTCGAGATAGTACGTACTGGTCTTGCCCGACCGCAGCGTGAACGTGCCCCGGAGCAATGCCGCCTCGGCGATCGCCGCCGCCAGGCCTGTCGCGTTGATCTGTGCTGTGGACATGCACCACCGTAGGATGCGAGAAGGGTGCCCTTCTCACCCGCTCATCGGTTTCCGAGACTCCGCGAAACCACCGCCGCCCCCGCAAGTCTGGAACACCGGCGTAACATGATGGGCGTCCGCTCCGTCCGTTTGTGTACCGTGCATCATGTCGGCCGACGCTCACAACTCCGCCACCGAACTCTCGGGAGAGGCCGAGCGCATTCTCCCGGCTGTGTACGAAGAACTCCGCCGCCTGGCGCGGGCGCGACTTTCTCAGGAACCCGCTGGCCTCACCCTGCAACCCACGGGGCTGGTTCACGAGGCGTATCTCCGGCTGGCCAAGGAAAACCAACAGTGGCAGAACAAAGCTCACTTCTTCGCCGCGGCCGCCGTCGCGATGCGCCGTATTCTCATCGAGCGTGCCCGCCGCAAGCGAGTGGTGCGCGATGCACGCAGCCTTACCGATCTTGAAAGCGGCGGTGACCCCGAGAACGTTGACCTGCTCGCTCTCGACCCCGCGCTGGACAAACTCTGCCGCTTCGACCGCCGGCTCGCGGACGTGGTGCAACTGCGTTTTTTCGCCGGTCTCTCCGTTGAACAAACGGCGGAGGTCATGGGCATCGCGGAGCGCACGGTGAAACGTGACTGGAACTTCGCCCGCGCCTGGCTCAAGCAGGAGATGGAATCCGATACCGGCCATTGAAGTTTTCGTGCCTTGACGCCACCCCTCCCACGGATCATCCGTGACTCCCTCCCCCACATCTCCGTCTGAACCAGACCCGAACCACGCCGCCGATTCGAAGGTCAGGGAGCTCTTCGACGCGGCGAGTGAACTGCCTGTGGGCGAACGGAAGGGCTTTCTGCAACGATTCGCCACCGACCCCGGCCTGCGTGATCGCGTCGAGGCCCTGCTGGCGCATCACGACGGCAACGATGGCTTTCTCTCCACACCCGCGGCGGAAGTCACGGCCCTGGCCGAACTGAGCCACACCGGACGCCACGATGCGATGATCGGCTTTCGCCTGGGTAAATACACCATCCGGGAAGTGCTCGGTGCGGGTGGGATGGGGCTGGTCTATCGAGCAGAACAGGACAGTCCGCAGCGCACAGTGGCCCTCAAGGTTGTCCGGTCGTACTTCGCCGGGCCGGAACTGCTCCGCCGGTTCCGCCATGAGGCCGAGGCCCTGGGGCGGCTGCGTCACCCCTGCATCGCGCAGATCTTCGAGGCGGGCACAGCACCCGACCCGAACGGAAAAGAGACGCCGTTCTTCGCCATGGAACTCGTGTCGGGAAGACCGCTCCTCGAAGCCGCCGCGAACTTGAACATCCGTGAGAGACTCGCGCTCTTCGCCGCGGTGTGCGACGGCGTTCAGCACGCGCATCAACGGGGCGTCATTCACCGCGACCTCAAGCCGGGCAATATTCTCGTCGAAGAATCCGACAGCGCGACATCAACCATGACCTCCCTCCGCGCTGATACAACGTCCCCCGCGGACGCCGGAGTGCGCGGGATGCACCCCAAGATTCTTGATTTTGGGGTGGCACGCCTCACCTCGGACGATGCGGGCGCGACCCGCTCCGTGACCAGCACGGGGCAGGTCATCGGCACGATTCCCTACATGAGTCCCGAGCAGGTCCGGGGCGACATCGGTCAACTCGATACACGATCGGACGTCTACTCGCTGGGAGTCATCCTCTGCGAACTCCTGACCGGAAGGCTTCCGTACGAACTCATCGGCAAGTCGATCCCCGAAGCGGCGCGGATCATCACCGACGCCGAACCATCGATTCCCCACGCGCACGATCGCGCCTTGAAAGGTGATGTTGAGACAATCCTGTTCAAGGCGCTGGAAAAGGAACCCCAGCGCCGGTACCAATCCGCCGCGGAACTCGCGGGGGATATTCGTCGCTACCTCGCGGATCTCCCCATCGTGGCGCGGCCCGCCACGGCGACGTATCAACTCCGCAAGTTCGCCCGTCGTCACAAGGGGCTTGTGGCGGGGGTGGCGGGCATCATCCTCGCGCTCGGAGCTGGTGTCATCGGGACAACAGTTGGTTTATTCCGCGCGGCGGTGGCACGCGACCTGGCGCAGCAGCGTGAGATCGATGCCCGACAAGCACAGATGCTCGCCGAGCAACGGGAGCGGCAAGCCAATCTCGAAACCCGCAAGGCACGGCGCGCGGTTGACTTTCTTGCGCAGATGCTCACCGGCGCCGACCCGGACCTCACCGAAGGACGGGAAGTCACGGTGAGAGAACTGCTGGATCACGCGGCCCTGGGTGTCGAGACGGAACTGGCCGATGAGCCTGATGTCCTGCTCGCCGCGCGATCCGCGATCGCTCGCACCTACTTGGCCATCGGTTCTCCCGAGAAATCCATCGAGCATTACGAGCCGGTGCTCGATCTGGCACGAGGCATCTACGGCGAAGAGAGCCTCGAAGCAGCGGAGATACTCCACCAACTGTCGAGAGCGGAGAGCGAGCGAAAAAACTGGCGTGCCGCGATCGATCTGGGTGCACAGTCGCTGGCGGTCTATATCAACAGGAGAGCGGGAGACGGGGCGGGGGCGGGGCGGACGTGCGCCACGCTGGCGGGTGCCTACATCGCGCTGGGAGACATGCCCAACGGGGAAGTCATGGCCCGCCGAGCGTTCGAGATCGCAGCGGCCAACGACCGGCACGAGAGCCTTGCCGAGGCGGCCGGGCTTCTGGGAACGATCCTGCAGCGGGTCGGCGGGCCCACGGCGGCGAGAGAGGCCGAGGAACTGATCCGATTGCGCCTGGCCATATTCAACTCGCTGCGCGGGCCGCTGCATTCATCAGTCATCGAAGCCAAATCCGACTTGGGTTGGTTTTATGTCGGGGAACGCCGCACGCCCGAGGCGTACCCGCTGCTCGAAGAAGCGGAAGCGGGCTACCTCGCACTCTACGGACCCAATCACCGCAAGACGCTGAATGCCACGGTGCTGCGGGGGAGCGCGTACCAGGCGGGAGGCGACCTCGAACGATCGAAGACTGTCCTGTCCGGGGCGGTGGACGCGCTCCGCGAGAATCTGCCGGACAGTTCCGAACTCGGCACCGCCACCTGGCGGTTGGGCGTCACGCTGATGAGAACCAAGGAGTATCCGGAGGCGGAGGCCAGCCTCCGGGAATCGGTGCGGATCCGTGAGAAGATCGGAGATGCGCGGCTCTCCGGCTCGTACAGCAACCTCGGGAGTGTGCTGCTCATCCAGGGGAAGACCGACGAAGCGATCGAATGGCAACAGAAAGCCATCGAAGCCCGCAGAAAGACCGGCAGCCTTCTGTCCGATTTCGGCACGCTGCTCAACAACTATGCTGTTTCGCTCACCAAGGCCAAGCGGTATGAAGAGGCGGAAGCCGCGTTCAGGGAGTCCATCGAGTACGACCGCAAGGTCCGTCCGAACCACCCCCTCAACGGACTGAATCTTCGCCCGTACGCGGAGATGCTGCAACTCGTGGGCCGCTCCTCAGAGGCCGAACCCATCGCCCGGGAAGCCCTGGCGTTGCTCCAGACACAGTCTCAGCCGGAGCAGGCCCGTGCGGCGACGGTGCTCGCGACCATCCTGGACTCGCTCGGAAAGACCGATGAGGCCATGCAGGTAAGAACCGCGCACAAACTCCAGCCGCCCGCGAAATAACTCCGCGGCCCTCCAACAATCGAAGCACACACATGGCGGCAGAACGAAACACGATCGAGGTCCAGTCCGAGCGCGTGGTGCTCGCGGCGGGACGACTCCCCGATTCCGATCACGACCCACGCGACCCCTTCGGTGAACTGCGTTCACTGGCCGAGCAGGCGGGGGCCGTGGTTGTCGGTGAACTCTCGCAACGACTGGAGAAGCCGATCCCGGCGACATTCCTGGGCAGCGGCAAGGTCGCGGAACTCAAGCGACTCTGCGAAGCGTTGGACGCGAAAACCATCATCTTCGACCACGACCTCTCGCCCAAGCAGATCGCCAACATCGAGAAAGAGACCCTGCGCAAGGTGCTCGACCGCAGCGAACTCATCCTCGATATCTTCGCCAGCCGGGCCGCCACGAGCGAGGCCAAACTGCAGGTCGAACTGGCGCAGATGGAGTACACCTACCCACGGCTGAAGGCCATGTGGAGCCACCTCGAGCGCATCGTCGGCGGCATCGGCACACGAGGCCCCGGCGAGCAGCAACTCGAGATCGACCGCCGTCTCGTGCAGCGGCGCAAACTCGAACTCCAGCGGGATCTCGAGGTGATTCAGGCACGCAAGCGGCGCGAGGTCGCGGCCCGTAAGAGCCAGCACTTCACCGTCGGCATCGTCGGCTACACCAACGCGGGCAAGTCCACGCTCTTCAACACCCTGACCCGCGGCGGGGCCTACGCGGACGACCGCCTCTTCGCAACGCTGATGACACGCACACGCGACTGGGACCTGGGCGGCGGCCTCTCGGTCATGCTCAGCGACACCGTCGGCTTCGTCCGTGACATCCCGCACCACCTCGTCGCGTCATTCCGTGCCACGCTCGAAGAAGCGACCCACGCCGATGTGCTTCTCATCGTCCTCGATGTCTCTGACCCGGCGGCGGAGATCCAGTACAAGGTCGTGACCACCGTGCTCGATGAACTGGAGGCTGAACTGAAGGAAAGCCGGCACGAGGAGGACCGATACTGGACCCCGCCCGAGCGCATCCTCCTTCTCAACAAGATCGACCGTCTGAATGACAACGCCGAGGTCCTGGTCTGGCAGCGCCGCGAGCCCGGGGCGATGGCCATCAGCGCCGTGGGCGGGGATGAGTCCCGCAACGGTCTGACGGATCTCACCTCGCGCATCCGCGCCCTCGCGCTCGGCGAGATCGGCGAGTTTGACGTGACCGTTCCGCTGCGCGATGCTCGGACGATCCACCTGATCGAAACCCGCGGGCACGTGCTGGAGCGCGAATACACCGAATCGTCGGTCAGGCTGCGGGCACGGATCGGCGTGCGGCAGTTGGCGCTGCTTCGCTCCGCGGGTGCGAGGCTGACCCTCGCCACCTCGGATGGAAAAGACGTCGATCTCGCCCCGCTCCCCGGCCTGCCCCCCGCCCCGAAAGGGTGGACCGCCAAAGGGGAAACAGCAGTGGACAACGCGCCCCCGACCGGCCATAATTGAGGCCCGGAACAGAACTCCGGCCGCACCGCCACTTTAGCTCAGCGGTAGAGCGATGCTTTCGTAAAGCATAGGTCCAGGGTTCAAATCCCTGAAGTGGCTTTGGGATTGACCGCCCGCACACGCCGAGGCAGCATGCACGAAAAAACGCCCGACCGGAGATGACCGATCGGGCGTTCGTTGTGTTTGGTCACGCTACACGAGGAAGCAGCGATGCTTCAGCGGCGGCGACGACCGGCGACCAGCCCGCCCAGACCGAGCAGGGCCATCGCGCCCGGCGCGGGGACGATGCCGGCGCAGGCGTCGAAGAAGTAGTCACGGCCGTTGAGGTACTGCACGCCCGAAGGGGTCGTCGGGCCGTTGTAGTCCGTGCCATCGTGATCGAAGCGGCCGATCTGGTCGAAGCGGAGAAGGCCCTGACCTTCGTTGATCCCCACCGTTGCGGCAGCGCCGCCGGAGGCGGTTCCGACGGTCCAGTTCATGTCGCCGTAGGAGAACATCGCGTTCAGGCCGCCGAGGCCGTTGGGGCCGCCGAAGGCGTTGCGGATGCCGGAGATGGCTACCTGGAAGGTGTTGAACTCGCTGTTGTTCGAGGGGAACACGCCGACGGCGTCCCAGGTCACCACGAGGGTGTCCATGTTGCTGTCGCCGTCAAGATCGACGAACTTGTGCCACACGAGGTTGGTGTCAGCCCCGGTGGTGTTGCGGGTGTCAACGTCGGCCCAGAAGGGGGCGATCATCGGGCGAGCGACGGGGAAGCCGCTGGGTGTAAACCCCGAGAACGACGCGCCGAAGGTCAGGTTGCCGTTGTTGTTGATGAACACTGAGTTTTCATCTCGCTCGTAGAAGCAGAAGGTGAACGGCAGGGCGATGTTGGATGAGGAGCCGTCATCGTTGCGAGCCATGGACTGGGTCCAGCCCGTCGTGTTGTTGCTGTCGAAGGGGAAGTACAGGCCCAGCGCGGAAGGACCGGCGATAGCCGTCCCGGACGCGCATACCAACGCCATTGCGATCGAATTACGAATCATGTTTTACTCTCCTCTTTGAATGCGAGGACTCGGTCAAACGCGGAAGTTCGAATCGAGTCCGGCTCTCTGCCACCGTCAACACCAACCCCAACACGGAGCAATCTTGACGGCCATGTCTTTCCCGGGATTCACCCGGCTCTCTACGTAGAATTTACCACGAGATTGACGTGTTGGCAAGTGAATTTGAAACTTCGTATGGAAAAATACCCGTCAGAATGCACTCTGGACGAGAAGTTATACGCCCTTTACACCCAAGTAAGTGATCCCTTGATGCGGGTTATCGCGCCATATCGGGATCAGTCCATCGCTCGGCTCGATTCTGGGGCTTGGCGGGAGTAAACATGCTGTCCCAGGCACGGTCGAGCGCCGTGTTGGATCGATACTCCGATTGAACGTCCGCGTACGAAGCACCCACCCCTTTCGCGCCGACTACTCGTTCGTAGCATCCAGAAAGGAAGGAAATCATCGCACCAACAGCCATCGCTCGCAGGGCGTACCGGCCGCTGACTCGAATCAAAGACTTCATGCTTCATTCTACGCATCCTCAAGCCCGCTCAGTTTGCGCGATATACAACTCGACCGGCCGAGTATGTGCTGCGCAGCCATCGATCGTCCCACGCGTATAGAAGCATGCCGAGCGGATCCCTGGACTCTGCCCATCGCACGGAAGGTCTGATCACAAGCAGATCCGCGAAGGCCCCCTGCTCGAGGACTCCTGTGTCACGCAACCCAATCGCCCGCGCGTTGCCCGCGGTGATCTGGTGCCACAGTTCCGCCGCGTCCGGGACGGGTCCGCCGGCCTGTTTGGCCGCATCCATCGCGGCGCGTGCCACACGGACCATGCTCCGATCCGGGCCGGCCCCGATATCGGTCCCCAGCGGCACGGACACCCCGGCGCGGATCGCCTCGTATCGCTTCATCACCCCGGCATCAAGGAATCGATTGGCCGTCGGACAGTGCGCGATGGCCGACCCCGCCGTGCCGATCTTCACCCGCTGCTCATCATCGAGCCAGATGCCGTGCCCGAGGATCGTGCGCGGCGTGAGCAATCCGCACTCTCGATAAAGATCGGTATAGGTAACCGCGCCGTGCAACCGCCGCACCAGTTCACACTCGCGCCGGGTCTCTGCGAGGTGCGTCTGCACCAGCCAGTTTGTACGCGCGGCGAGCACCCCCGCACCTTTCAGGAGTTGCCGCGAGCACGAAACGGCGAACCGCGGCGTCACCGCGGGGCTGATCCGCCCGTGCCCGCGAAGAGACGAAGCCTGCGATAGGCCCGCGGATGCGGGGACAAGAAGCCCGCCGGGTGCATTCTGATCCATGAGGACCATGCCCACGTACCCTGCTATGCCGACCTCACCCAGCACGCCGATGGCCGCCTGCGCCGACTCGGCGTGGCTGGTGGCGTACGCGGCGATTCCCGTTGTGCCGAAGGAGTACAACTCGTCGGCCACGCGCCGCGTCATGTCGCGTGCAAAGTCGGGATCGGCCCAGCGCATCTCCGCGGGGAACACGGCGGACTCGAGCCAATCGAGCAGTTCGAGGCCGTCGATGCCGATGGAATCGAACTGCGGCAGGTGCAGGTGGGTGTCCACGAACCCGGGAAGGATCAGCGAATCCTCGCCACCTTGTGAGGGGGAAGGGGACACGGCACCAACACGAACCTGCGTGATGCGTTCACCCTCCACGACCACGGTTCCCGGCGTCAAATGAACCGAACTCGGCCCCGAGGGCACGAGCAGAGAGCCGGAGAAGATGATGGATCGATCGCCGTTCATGTGTCCGTTCGAGCGTAGGGTTCGTGCCGCGGGCGCTCCTCGTCTGGCGCCCGTTCAGGCGGCCTCGAACCGCCGAACAACGTGCACAACACGCGAGTTCGACACCCACGGCACGAACGAACGGATCGCCGCCGCACGCTCTCAACAAAACGATGCAATGCCCTTCACTCCCACTTCTGACCGCACCAACTCTCGAACATGGCTCGCTGATCGGGCGTCGGTGATTTCACTTTCGTGATCTTGAGTTCGCCGCGGGGCTTGCCCGCCAGTGTCAAGGTGATCGTTCGGAGTTCATCACGGCGGAAGTAAGTCAGTGTCACTTCCTCTCCCGGCTTGAGTTTTCGGATACGGGGAGCGAAGTCCGATCCCCGGACCCTCTTGCCGTTGATCGCCACGATCTGGTCTTCGGCAATCAACCCCGCCGCGAAGGCCGGTCCGTCTGATCGAACCGCCGATACGACCGCGTCCCCGGGTGATCCCGCGGCGGCCCCGTCACCGCCGCGGACCTCGATGCCGGAGTACGCCTCATCCGATCCGCCGCTGTCCGGGTCTGACTTCTCCTCGTCCTTGATTCCGGGCCGCTTCATCTCAAGGCCCAGTTTGAGCAGGGCATCGGCGATGGGCATCGGCGTGGTGCCCGAGACATAGTCTGCGAAGAACTCGTTGAACTCGCTGCCGGCCAGGTCCCGCAGGATGACGAGCAGGTCGGCGCTGGTATACCCCGGCCCCGAGAGGGGAAATCGCCGGTACAACTCGCGCATCACGTCATCGAGGCTCTTCGTGTTCCCGGTGCGCGAACGGATCTCGACATCGAGAAGGAGATTCACCATCGCCCCTTTGTCGTAGAACGACACCGTGGTGTTCACGCTGTCGGGGGTGGGCCTGTTGAACTTGATCCAGGCATCGAAACTCGAATCGGTCAGGGGCTGCACCGCCGCGCCGGGGCGCGACAACTGCGCTTCGGAGAGTTTGGCGAGCGATTCCAGGTAGTTCGCGACGCTCCACACCCCGGCTCGAACGCAGAGGAGTTCGTCGTAGTAACTCGTGGTCCCTTCGGCGACCCACAGGAGGTCGGTGTAGTTCTCCCGCTGATAGTCGTACGGCATGAGACCCCGGGGACGGAATCGCTTGACGTTCCAGGTGTGGAAAAGTTCGTGCGATGCGAGCGCAAGGAAACCCCGGTAGTCCTTGGGGGTGTCGAACGTCGTGGGCCGGGTCTGGATGATCGTGGAGTTGAGATGCTCCGTGCCGCCGCTCGCCCCGGGGGCCACGTGCGTGAGAAAAACATACCGCGAGTACGGGAACGATCCGAAGAGTTCGTGCTGCACCCGCGCGATCGCAGCGAAGTCCACGGCGACCTTCTCCGGCACCGCCGAGGCCGCACCCCAGATGGCGATCTCGTGCGGCACGCCCGCCACCTCGAAAGTGCGGATATCCAGTAGCCCGCACTCGATGGGCGAATCGACCAGCGTGTCGTAATCAGGCGCGAGAAGCACATCGGGACGGGCCGGATCGGGCGATAGGCCGGTGGCTACTTTCCAACCAGCCGGCAGTTTCAGCACCACCCGCGCCGGTTCGTGCCGCAACTCATGGCAATACATAAAGACCGCCGATGGGCTGAGAAAGGCGTGGCTCTCGTCGATATGCCGCGTCCGGTTTGAAAGACTGTTGGCGTAGAGGCGGTACGAGATGGTGAGGTCCTTCACCCCCAGGGTGTTGATCCGCCATGAACTCTTCGCCGTCTTCTCGAAAGCGAGAGGCCGCCCCGTGCTGTCCGTGGCGGCGAATCCGCTCACACCCCCCGCCAGATCGAGAATTTCGTAGCGTCCGGGCCTCCAGACGGGGAGATGGACATCGAGCGCCAACCCTGTCCACCCCCGCACGGTCATTCCGACCATCGCGGTCTGCGTACGGGCTTCGTGGAGATCAATCTGATACTCCACCGTCGCCGGCGTTTCGATTGCCCCTGAACACGGCGACGCGAAGAGACAGAGACAACTAAAAACAACAACGGCAGCGGAAGGGAGAACCATACGTGGCCGAGCGTAGCCCCCCGACCAACTTGAGCGGCGAGATGCTGAGCGAAACCCGAGTTCGCTCATCCCGCGAAGACCGCGAACACTCCTCCTGCACCTAACCTTGCGTCCCATGGCCCATATCCCCGTCTTGACCCGCTTCGCCCCATCACCAACCGGGCACCTGCATATCGGCGGCGCCCGCACCGCCCTGTTCTGCTGGGCGTTCGCCAAACGACACGGCGGCCGTTTCATCCTCCGTATCGAGGACACCGATCTGGCCCGCAGCAGCGAGGAGTCCGCACGCGGGATCATGGAGGATCTGGCGTGGCTTGGCATCGAATGGGATGAGGGGCCGGTGCTCAAGACCGCGGACGGGCGGACTCTTGGCGGCGATCCGCGCGGCGTGGGACCGTTCTTTCAGGCTCAGCGACTGCCGCTCTACAACGCCCACACCGAACTGCTTGTCCGCGCGGGCCGCGCCTACCCGGCGTTCGAGAGCAACGAAGAACTGGAGGCGAAGCGCAAGGCCGCGACCGCCGCCAAGAAAACGTACCGCTACGGGCGTCCGGAAGATGTGCACCCCGGTGAGTTCAACGAAGCCCGTTGGGCGCGGGCCGCGGCGGGCGAGCCGCACGCTGCCCGCTGGCTGGGGGGGGGGGGGTTTTTTCCCGGGCTCGGCTGGGGGGAAAACCGGGGGGGGGGGGGGGTTTTTTGCCGCCGCCGGCGA
>DDSA01000105.1:17986-18144 GCA_002343715.1 Phycisphaerales bacterium UBA2402
GGGCCGCGGCGGGCGAGCCGCACGTGATCCGTTTTCTCTCGCCCCCCACCGCCATCACGGTGAGCGACAGCGTGCTGGGAGACGTGAAGATCGCCCCGGGGGAACTCGACGATTTCGTGATCCGCAAGGCCGACGGCATGCCCACCTACCACTTCGCC
>DDSA01000105.1:18397-18546 GCA_002343715.1 Phycisphaerales bacterium UBA2402
TGGGCGTGACCCACGTGCTCCGCGCGCAGGAGCACCTGGCGAATACGCCACGCCATGTCGCGCTGCAGCAGGCGCTCCGCCGCGCGGACAACGGCGAACCGTTCCGCACGCCCTTGTACGGGCACATGCCCCTGATCTTCAACATGGAC
>DDSA01000105.1:18762-19275 GCA_002343715.1 Phycisphaerales bacterium UBA2402
GAGCAAGCGCGACAAGGCGAAGGTCGCCCGCGCCGCGCTTATAGCCGCGATGCAGAAGAATACGGCGATGACACTGGACTCGCTCGCGGCGGCCCTCGCGCTCGACGCCACGGCACTTGCCGGATTCATCAACGCCGAGAATGACAGCATCGACATCGCCGGACACATCGCGCGGCACCTGAGCATCTCGCTGCCCGAGATCGAGGTCAGCGACTTCCGTGAGCGGGGTTACCTGCCGGGTGCGATCACCAACTTCCTATCGCTTCTTGGTTGGAATCCCGGCATGAAGACCGAGGATGGAAAGGACCTGGAGAAGTTCGACCGTGAGTTTCTGGCGAGGCATTTTTCGTTGGACCGGATCGGCAAGACCAGCGCCAAGTTCGACCGTGTGAAACTCGCTAGTTTCGACGGCGACGCCCTCGCAGCGCTGAGCGATCCAGAGTTCGCCGCGGCATGGCTTTCATGGATGAAGGAGTTCGCGCCGGAGGCTCACAGGGCCGCCGCGGGTGACGG
>DDSA01000084.1 GCA_002343715.1 Phycisphaerales bacterium UBA2402
GAGCGAGAAGCCGAGATGCTCGCCGCGGCCGCGCGCGATCGTCGCCGTGCCGCCCGGCTCGCGAGCCTCACCAACTCCAGTCCCGGCACCCCCGCCAAAACCGAGGATGGACCGCCTGCGGATGGCGGACTGCTCGCCGCCAAGCGTCGAGCAGCGAAGAGATTTGAAGAAGATCGTCCTCAGTGATTCCGCTCTCGACCGGTGTTCGCATTCCGTCCATACGTCCACAGTGCGAACAACCGGAATCCCTCGTGCCGGTGTTCGATTTTCCTTTGTTCCAAGCACCGGATCGCGCATAATGAAAGGTGGTGGAGAGCCGCACGTCAGGGTTGAACAAAGAGGACCATCCCCATGACCACCGTCTCCGACATTCTCGCCCGTAAGTCAGGCAAGACCCATTGTGTCTCACCCCGCGCCACGGTGCTCGAAGCCACGCGGATCATGAATGATGCCCGCATCGGTTCGGTGCTCGTCATCGAGGGCGAATGGCGGCGCATCGTCGGCATCCTCACCGAGCGCGACCTGCTCACCCGTGTCATCGCCGCGGAGCGCGACCCCAGCACCACGCTGGTCAGCGATGTCATGACGACCGACGTGCTGTTCTGCACACCCAGCACCACCATCGACGACCTGCGAAGCGTGATGCGCGAGAAGCGCATCCGCCACGTGCCCGTCCGCGAGGATGATGGCTCGCTCGTCGGCCTGGTCTCGATCGGCGACCTCAACGCATTCGAGAGCGAATCCGCGGCCTGCACGCTGGCTTCGCTCACCGATTACATCACACGCGGCTGAGCCGACGCCGGGGTGCGATGATCACGCGTGCGGCCTCACTCGCAGCCGCCCGCTTCCCACGCCGCGTAGAACGTCTCGACGTCCGCGCCATCGACGCCGCCGTCCGAGTTCACGTCCGCCGCGGGGTGGCCCGCCTCCCACGCCGCGTAAAAGGCCTCGACGTCCGCCCCGTCGACGCCCCCATCACCGTTGAAATCGGCGGGGCAACCGCACTCCGATGCCACGGAGATGACAAAGGAGCGCCCCTCGGTCCCATTCTGGAGTTCGTACCCGCGGGCCTCGATCGTGCGCGTGCCGCGTGTGTCGCACGGGTTCCAGTCGAAGGTGTAGGGAGCCAGATAGTCACTCGCCGAGTAGCGGCCATCGATGAAGAAATCGACGCGCCCCATCGCCCCATCAACCTCTGCCGCGGCGGTGATGCGCACCGGGCCGGTGACTGTTTCGCCGGCGGCCGGCGATTCAATCCTGACGGTCGGCAGACCGAGCGTCAGGTACAGGTTCCCGTTCCAATGCTTGAACTGGTCCACATCGATCAGGTACCGCCACCAGTTGGCGAGGAAGAAATCCGGCCCGCGCCCCGGCGCGTGCGGCATATGGGCGTACCACCAGTTGAGATACTCCCGCTGCGAGTCCGTGTCGTCGGGCGACCACTCCCGGAAGTTGATGAGCCGCGTTTGGTCGTTCAGATTCGGGTACGAGAGCCATGCGTCGGCGTTGCTGGGCACGAAGCGCGGGTTCGCGTAATCATAATCGGATTGTCCGTTGACCGGGAAGTGAACGTTTCCCACGCCGCCCAGCCCGGGCGCATCGCGGTCGAGCAGGGCGAAACGGCTCCAGGTGTTGCTCCGATCCGGGGTCCACGAACCGTACGAGTGAACCATGATGCTCTCGGCGCGGTGGCCCCAGGAATGAATCGCCTCGCCCACCCCCCGCTCGAAGTTCCAGCCCATGATGACGAACGCTCGTTCGCCGCCCGCTTCGGGATAGGGAACGCCGTTGATCCAGTACGCGCCCCGCCCCGCCATGCACGACTCCCACATGCCCCCGATCGGCGGGGCGTAGAGCCATACCTCATCGATCTCCCCCGCGTCCACCCGCGCACCGATGCCCCGTTCGTTGCACCAGCGAACGTAGTCGAACGTCGAGTTGTGAAAAATCCGATCCGCCCAGTCGCTCGCGAACGACTCGTCGTCGTGCTGAAAGCCGTCCTGGAAGATCGGATACTCATCGGCGTGCACCGTTTCCACGATCTCGTAGACGGCGCGGCCGTGGCTCGAGGCGAGCAGGTCCTGCCTCACACGCTCGGCCAGCACCAGCGGGTGCTCCCACCCGTACACCTCGTGCATGCGCAGGCCGCCGAAGTTCTCCATGATCGGGTTCATGGCGTACAGCAGAACCTTCGCCCGCACCACGTCCGGGTCAACTCCCGGTGGCGGGGGCGGACCGGCGGGCGGCAAGCCGAGCGGGTCCAGGTTCATAAATCGGACGCCGTCGAACCAGATGCGAAACCCCGCATCCCAGGTGTCGTGGTGGATCTCGATCTGCCGCACGTTCGAAAGGTCCGGAGTGCCCGTGGTCGTTCGGACCCATCCAGAGCCGCCCGCGAGCGGGGCCTTGAACAGCCGCCACGCGAAGTTCGGCGTCAGTTGTGAGGTGGGCGTCAGGCGGATCGTGCCGGTCGCTGTGCGGACGACGATGATCGGCTGGTTGTCCTGCCACCCGATGGGCGTGGTGTTCTCGGGGTAGGCCCACCAGACCAGCGTGTTGTACGCCGAGGCGTCGAAGTTCAACGTAGCGGTCGCCGGAAATCGCACGCCCGTGTCGAACCCGCTCTGGGTCGTGAACAGGATCGAGGCGGCACCGTCCTTGACGCGCGCGGTGCTGTTCTGCACGCTCGCCGGGGCGTTATCGCTGGCGAAGACCCCCCACTGCGACGCGTTGTTCTCGGCGAAGTCCGGCGACTGCGCCGCCGCCGCGAACGCGGTCACCCACACCGTTACAGCCGTAGCTCGAACGATCATGATGCATCACCCTCCCGCGTGCCGCACCACGCCGACACCGGGCATGCCTCGCGGCGGACTATCGTACCAAACATTCGGCGGAGATGCGCCGACCTTGAAGGCCCCCGCCTTACTTGGGCACGGTGTTTCGCCGATACGTCGCCTCGATACTCCGAGCAGCCCACGATGCCACCAAACACCCCCGCACGCCGAGTCACCTCCAAAGGCAACACGCCCGCGAAAACGCCCCGCCACGTGCGCTGGCCCTCATCACGGCGGATCCGGGTCTTTGCCTTCGACCCCAGCCTCTCGACCCAGTTCGAGCACGCGCCCATGAACGAGGCGACGATCACCGTCCCCTGGGAGCAGGACATCCGGCCCGACAAAGACTCGTACAAGACGTGGAACCCCGCCTCGGGCAAGGGCGAGAGTCTCGGACCCGGGCCGGTGGGCGAGTACCTCGAGGTCATCGACTACGACCCCGCCAGCGGCCTCTTTTACGATCCCGTCAACCTCAACGCCCCGCAACTGCTGGCCCAGGACGGCCTGCCCCCGTCCGAGGGCAACCCGCAGTTTCATCAGCAGATGGTCTACGCCGTGGCGATGCGCACCATCGAAGCCTTCGAGCGGGCGCTGGGCCGGAAGGTCCTGTGGGCGCCGCGCGACGATATCAAGTCCAAGAAGCCCGAGGACCTGTTCGTCCGCCGGCTCCGCATCTACCCGCACGCGCTGCGCGAGGCCAACGCGTACTACAGCCCGCACAAGAAAGCCCTGCTCTTCGGGTACTTCCCCGCCAGCGAATCCAACAGCACGGGCACGCCCGGCGGGATTGTCTTCACCTGTCTCTCGCACGACATCATCGCCCACGAGGTCACCCACGCCATCCTCGACGGCATCCGCCCCGAGTTTCAGGAGACGACCAACCTCGATGTCCCCGCCTTTCACGAGGCCTTCTCCGACATCGTCGCGCTCTTTCAGCACTTCGCCATGCCCGAGGCCCTGCGGCACCAGGTGAAGAAAACACGGGGCGACCTCTCGGCCCAGAACCTGCTGGGCGAGCTGGCCCATCAGTTCGGCACCGCGGCGGGCGGGCACGGGGCACTCCGCAGCGCCATCGGCAGGTACGAGGACGGCATCTGGAAGCCCAACGTTCCTTCGCAGGAGGATTACGCCAGGCACACCGAGTGCCACGCCCGCGGCAGCGTCCTGGTCGCCGCGGTCTTCGAGGCCTTCCTCACCATCTACCGGGATCGGGCCTCACGCCTCATCGGGCTGGCGAGCAATGGCAGCGGACGACTGCCCGAGGGCAACCTGCACCCGGCTCTTGTGGAAGCGCTCTCCGAGACCGCGGCCAAGGTCGCCGGGCACGTGCTGAACATCTGCATCCGTGCGCTGGACTACTGCGCCCCGGTGGACATCACCTTCGGCGATTACCTCCGCGCACTCATCACCGCCGACCGCGACAGCGTGCCCGAGGACCCGCGCCGTTACCGGCTGGCCTTCGGCGAGGCCTTCCGGCGTCGCGGCATCTTCCCCACCGGCGTCGGGTCTTTCGCCGAGGATGCGCTCGTCTGGAACGACCCGCCCGACGATGCCCCCAGCGCCGAACTGCTCCGCGACATCTGGTACGGCTGGTACGACCCCGACGGCACGCAATCGTCCACGAAGTACGCCGGGCAGATTCTCAGCCGCGACCGCATGCACACCTTCGCTCACATGCTCAGCAATCAAGACCTGGTCCATTCCAAGTGGCTCAAGCGCGACGATGTGCGCAACGCTTCCGATCGACTCATGGGCCTGGCGCTCTCGAAGCAAGCCCCGGCCACCGTCTATCGCGCCAAGGACGGATACCCAGATGTGGAGGTCTGCTCCTTCCGCCCCGCCCGGCGCATCACCCAGCGCGGCGACAGCGTCACCGACATCGTGCTCTCCCTCACCCAGCGGCGGCGCGGGTACTTCGATCCCGCTGTGCAGGAACAGGCCGATGCCGGGCACATCGACTTCCACAAGCACCCCGGCGACTTCGAGTTCCTCGGCGGGTGCACCATGCTCATCGAGGCCGCCACGGGCCGCATCCGCTACAGCATCTCGAAGAACATCCTGAGCGTCTCGCGTCTGCGGCGGCAGGCGGAGTTCTTCGGCGCACCCGGCGACGGTCTGCGCTCCATGTACTTCGGCCGTCACCTCGATGAACCATTCGCGTTCCTTCATTCCCACGACTGACCCGCCCGCAACGCTCCCGAGTATTCACGCATGGCCAGAAAACCACCATCCACCGCCGCGACTTCCGTCGCTCAGTACCCCGCCGGGCGCTTCGTGCCCCCGCCGGGGGGTGTGAGCGTGCGGATGTACCGGCAGGGCTTCGGGGACTGTTTCTTGATCGCCGTCTCAGCGGGTCAGGGCGTCTTTTACATGGTGATCGACTGCGGCGTCATCAAGAAGCCCGCGAAGGACCCCGACTTTCTGTCCAAGGTGGTGCGCAACATCCGCGAGGAGACGGGCGGAAGGATCGATGCCCTGGTCGTCACGCACGAGCACTGGGACCACCTGTCCGGGTTCTCGTCCGCGAAGGACGAATGGGAGCAGTTCGAGCCCGGCTCCATCCGCGAGGTGTGGGCCGCGTGGACAGAGACCGCCGATGACCCTCTGGCGAAGGAACTGGGGCAGCAGCGGCGGAAGGCGATGGCCTTCGTACAGCGGGCGATGCAGCACTTCTCTGATCCCGATGGGGCGACGCAGTCGCGTGTCAGGAGCCTCTCGGCCTTCTTCGGCGCGGCCGAGGCGGGCGAGGGCCGGACGCTCAAGGCCCTCAACTACGCCCTGTCCCGCGCGAAACACGGCGGCAAGGACAACGTACGGTACCTGAAGCCGCACGGCGAGCCGTTGAAGGTCGCCGGCGTCGAGGGGGTGCGTTTCTACGTGCTCGGCCCGCCGTACGACCGGAACCTGCTCCTGAAAAGTAATCCAAAGAAAGGCGAGGTGTACCACGTCGCCAACATCGGGATGTCGCTCCACTCCGCCCTGCGCGCCGCGGAACTTCGCGCGGCGGGCGAGGATATCTGGAAGGGCATGAGCCGCGAGGACACCGATGCGTATGTGGCGAGCGTGCCCTTCGACAGGGACCTCTGGCGGACCTGGGACGATGTCAAGGGTGATCCCTTCTTCGCACCGCTTTACGGGCCGCGCCATGGCACGAAATCCCATCCGCAGCACTGGCGGCGAATCGATGATGACTGGATCGGCGGCGCGGCGGGGCGGCTGGCCCTCAAACTCGATGACCACATCAACAACACCAGCCTGGTCCTCGCCATCGAGATCGTGGCGACAGGCAAGGTGCTGCTCTTCGTCGGCGATGCACAGGTCGGCAACTGGGAATCCTGGCACAAAGGTGAGTGGACCGTGCCGGGAAAGACTACGCCCGTCAAGGCCACCGACCTACTTCAGAATACGGTCTTCTACAAAGTCGGCCACCACGGCAGCCACAACGCGACCCACAAGCCGCTCGGGCTCGAGAAGATGACCGATCCGGGTCTGGTCGCTGTCATCCCCACCGACAGGCAGATGGCCGCGGACAAACGGTGGAACGACATCCCCTTCGAGCCGCTCCTGGCCGCGCTGCACGAGCGAACCCGCGGCCGCACCATCCGCGCTGATCGAGATTTTCCCGCGGGAACAACAAAGAAACCGCACAAGAACCTCTCGGCGGCGGAGTGGAAGACCTTCAAGACGCGAACCACGGTCACACCCTTGTACGTGCAGCACGACGTGCCGGGACTGAAATAGAAAGAGGCGGCCCGTGCGGCCGCCCCGTGGTGCATTGTCCCGTTCACGCCGCCCGCTCGGGGCGTTCGTTCGGCCATAATGGTGACTCGAAGTTCGCATAAAACTGGATGCCGTCACCCCCGGCTTTGGCCCCGTTGCGGTACACGGGGAAGTAACCGGTCGGCCGGAGGTTGTACCGCCGCAGCGCGCCCAAAATCGCCCCCTCGCGCCGCGCGGGGTAGGTGATGGCAAGCGGCGTTACGCCGCCCCACCGCGCGAGCATCGACACCGCCGCGCCCAACTGGCTCAGCGAGACGCCGAGAAAGGGAGGGTCGCAGACGATGACGCCGTACTCCTCGCCGAGGTAGGCCGGGCGGCGCAGGTCCCACCGGACAAAGCCGGGCAGGTCCGCGAAACGCAGATCGGTGTCGAGCACGGTCGCGGCGATGCCGCGATCGTGCAGCGCCCGACCCACGGTGGGCGCGCAGAGCGTGCACGGCCGGTCAAAGTCCGCGAAGACCGATGCGAGTTCCGCCGCGGTGGCCTCATCGAAGAGGTGGGCCTCGCTGGGGTTGTCCGTCACAACAGTTAGCATGGGGCATCGCCCCCTCCCGTGGTCGCCCCGTCGCCGACAGCCCACGAGGGTCGGGCGGCGGGGCTGGTGTTCTCTTCAATCCCCGCGCCGGGATGTCGCCCGGCGCGGAGTGGTTCGGCTTTAGTCGAGGAAGGCCACGTTTCGCATGGCCCCCGGCGCCCGGTGCTCCTCGTTCATCAGAACCAGGTGCCAGACCCGAAGGTGCAGGCGCTCGTGGTCCGGGTGAGTCACGTAGCCGCGGACGTAGACCTCCGGATCGCGCCGCATGGGCAGCCACCGCTCGCGGGCGAGGGCGGGCTGCTCGCGCAGCAAGGCGGACCGTTCCTCTTCGGTCAGGCCGTTGGGGTAGCGGCGGCTGACATAGACCAGCACGCCGCCCCGGCGCACCGCAAAAGAGGCCATGTGCGGCTTGCCGTTGCCCCTCCGCAGCGGCTCATCCGACAGGACCAGCCAGAGGGGGAACTGCACCTGGGGCCGGGGGAGGAAGAACCATTCCCCCTGTCGCAGGTAGACCGCAGTGCGGCGTTCGCCGCGCTCCGAGGCCGGAACGTGGGCGGACTCCTGCTCGACCCGGACCTCCCGCGGCTTGAGGGCCTCCATCGCCGACGCGACGCCGGAGACCCCCCGCACATCGGGCACCCCCGCGATGAACCACTCGCGTTCATCGTGCCCGCAGAGGTACTTCGCGCGCTCGCCGGTCGCGCCGTCGATGCTCATCAGGAGCAGGTGACGGCCGCGAGCGTCGGTCACGCGGAGTTCGGTGCGGGACCTCACCCGCAGGTCGTAGAACTGCCCCTTCGCATCGCGCCCGATGTTGAGGGCGGTGGGCAGTTCCTCGTTCCACATCTCGTGCGTGATAATGCTCCGGCGGGTGTACCGCCAGGGCGATGCCTGACGCGCGAGCAACGTGCGCCGGACCACCGCGCGGGCGCCGATGCCCTCGAACGCGCGGACGATATCGTTCGTGCTCATGACACGTTCCTTTCTGTGCTCGACCGGCGCGCGGTGTGTCCGCCGCGTGCGCGGGTGAACGGAGTGCGCGGGCGGCGTGAGCGGCGCGAGGCATCACGCCGCGGGCCGATGCGCCCGGTATGAATAACGATGGAATCAGGAGTGCGGAGACATCCCCGTCCGAATACCCGTGTGGGCTGCGGACGGGCCGAAAGGTTCAGTTGTCGAGAGAACCCAGGGGCCTGCCCTTCAGGCGACGTGACCGAGCGACAGGATGGTGGCGTGAGTTGTGAGCATGTGGCACCTTTGAGGTAGATACATTACCCCAATCGGATGCGCGGATCAAGAGAAAGTGGCGGCATTTTTGCTGTTTTTTCTGTGTATGAATCGAGGTGTGATTGATTCTCAGTCGCGGCGGCCTCGGTCGTACTTCGTTGATGGAGACAATGAGCGCCACAACGGATGGCGGTACCGACGAGGGGTGCGCTGAAGAGTCGGTCGAATGTTTCACTCCGGCACCCGCCGCGGCGTAGACTCGGGCCGCGAGTCCCGGTGCATCCATGCTCTCACTATCGCGTTCCTCCGCTCACTGAATGACCCTGCTGCTCCTCGCTCTCATCGCCTGCGGCGTTCTCGTGATCGGGTACTTCGGGTACGGCGCGTTCATCGCGCGGCAGTACCGGCTCGACGACTCGGCCACCACGCCCGCGGTGGCCCGGGCCGACGGGGTGGACTTCGTGCCCGAGAAGCCTTTCGCGCTCATGGCGCAGCACTTTTCGGCTATCGCCGCGGCGGGGCCGATCGCCGGGCCGATCCTGGCGTGCCTGAGTTTCGGGTGGCTGCCGTGTTTGCTGTGGATCGGTCTTGGGGTCATCTTCATCGGCGCGGTGCACGATTTTTCGGCGCTGGTGGCGAGCATCCGCCACGGGGCGCACTCGATCGCCGAGATCGCGAGACAGAACCTCGGCCAGCGCGCGGGCACGGCGATGCTGTGGTTCATCTGGCTGGCGCTGCTGTACGTCATCATCGCCTTCACGCAGATGACGGGGGCGAGTTTCGTCGGCCAGGCCGAAGAGTTCGAGGGGCTTGCAGCGCCGTTCAACAAGGGCGGCGCGGTCGCGGCGGCGAGCGTGCTGTACCTGCTGCTCGCGCTGGTGCTGGGGGTGGTGCAGCGCTTTCTGAAACCGCCGCTGTGGCTGACGGGCCTGATCTTCGTGCCCGCGACGCTCGGGTGCGTCTGGCTTGGCACGCGGCTCGACGGCCTGCTGGTCATGGGGCCCCAGGGCTGGTTCGCGGTCATCCTCGCCTATTGCCTGTTCGCGTCGATGCTGCCGATGTGGCTGTTGCAACAGCCGCGAGGGTTTCTCGGCGGATTCGTGCTCTATCTGGCGCTGGGGGTGGGGATCATCGGCCTGGTCTTCGGGCAGTTCCCCATCGGTCAGCCCGCGGTGAGCGAGAACGCGCGGCACCTCTTCACGAACTTCATCCCCGCCCTGCGGGGCGGGGACGGGTCGCCCCCCATCACGACACTCCTGGTGCCCTTCCTCTTCGTCACCATCGCGTGCGGGGCGTGCTCGGGGTTCCACGGCCTGATCTGCGGCGGCACGACGAGCCGACAGGTGACGAAGGAATCACACTGCAAGCCCGTGGCCTTCGGCGCGATGCTGCTCGAGGGCGTGGTGGCGGTGATCGCGCTGGCGACGGTGATGATGCTGACGCCGAAAGAAGCCGCGGGGTTGCCGCCGGCGCGCATCTACGGCGACGGCCTGGCGCGGTTCCTGACACTGCTGCTGGGGAAGGACGCGCTGGTCTTCTGCGCCACGTTCGGAGCGATGGCCTTCTCGACGTTTGTCTTCGACACGCTCGACGTTTCGACGCGGCTGGGGCGCTACCTGCTGCAGGAACTCTTCGGCGTCAAGGGGCGACTCTCCGGCTGGCTCGCCTCGGGCATCACGGTGGGCATCCCGCTGGCGGTCCTGGCGACGGCGGACAGCAAGGCCTACCTCATCTTCTGGACGCTCTTCGGCACCTCGAACCAACTGCTCGCGGCCCTCACGCTGCTGGGCGTCACGGTGTGGCTGCACAAGAGCGGCCGGCGGATCTGGTACACCCTGGTGCCGATGCTCTTTGTCATGTCGATCACGCTCTTCGCGCTGACGATCCAGGCATGGGTGGGTGTGCGTGACGGCGTGCGGGGTTTATGGAGGCTGGAGAGCGGGGCGCTCAACCCCACCATCCCCAACGGGGCGGTGGCGGTCGTGCTCATCGCCCTCGCGGCGGTCTTCATCGCGGAAGCGGTGCGGGCGATGAAGAACGGACGGATGGCCGTAACGGAGAAGCGTTCGTAGTCATACCAGTACCCGCGGATGGTGTGCCTCTTCCAGCCTTCCGGTGCATGCTCCCGCAACTCTTCGACCGATCGAGCCGACCGCCGATATGCTCGTCGCTCCTTTCTCTGCCGCCGTGCGGCGTTCGGTTCAGGCCCGAAGACGCGGCGCCTCAGTTCGTCAAGAGGTCGCGTGCAGCGCACGAATGTTGAGTATCAAGTACCCGTTTGTAACGACCAGAGCGATCCAATCTTCATGACGCACCAACTCCTTTCGTTCTCGGGGTCGATGACCCTCGCTTCGATCTGCCTGGCACAGTCGGGCGCTTCGCTCTCCTCGTTCCCGCCCGAGGCGAGGGCGGCGTACGTCGAGTACGAGAAGGCGCTCTTCGAAGAAGCAAGGCCCGACCGCCTCCGCGAGACACACATCCTCCTCGCGCAGGAGCCGCACATCGCGGGCACGGAAGGGGACGCCCGGACCATCGAGCGCATCGCCGCGATTTTCCGTGAACTGAACCTCGAGGTCGAGATTCACACGATCTGGCCCCTCCTGGCCGAGCCGATCTCGGCGGAGGTCCAGATCATCGCGCCCGACACCGTGAACCTGGACCTCAAGGAAGTCCCGCTGCGCGAGGACAAGTACTCATCGCAGACCACCATCGGTTGGAACGCCTACAGCGGCAGCGGCGAGGCCGCGGGCGAAGTGGTCTACGCCAACTACGGCCGCAAGCAGGACTTCGAAATGCTCCGGCGGCTGGGGATCGACTGCACCGGCAAGATCGTGGTGGCCCGCTACGGCGGCAACTACCGCGGATTCAAAGCCAAGTTCGCCGAGGCGGCGGGCGCGGCGGGCCTCATCATTTTCACCGACCCGGCGGACAGCGGGTATATGAAGGGCCTGACCTACCCGGAAGGCGGCTACGCCAACGACTGCTGCATCCAGCGCGGCAGCATCATGACGCTGGGGTACCAGGGCGACCCGCTCACGCCGGGCATCGAGGCGACGCGCGATACGAAACGCCGGGCTGAATCCGACGTCGCCCTGCCGCGGATCCCGGTGCAGCCGATGGGGTACGGCCCCGCGAAGGAGATTCTGTCGCGGATGAAAGGCCAGGCCGTGCCCGACGGCTGGCAGGGGGGGCTTCCGTTCACGTACCGCGTCACGGGCGGTGATGAACTCCGCGTGCGGATGCGAGTGGAACAGAAGCGGGAGATCAAAAAGACGGCCAACGTGGTGGCGACGCTTCGCGGGGAAACGCACCCGGAACAACTGGTCATCATGGGGGCGCACCACGACGCCTGGAACCACGGCGCGGCCGACCCACTGTGCGGCACGATCGCGGTGATCGAATCGGCCCGCGCCTTCTCGAAACTCGCGGCGGAGGGGAAACGCCCGGCCCGGTCGGTGGTCTTCGCGGCGTGGGGCGCGGAAGAGTTCGGCATCATCGGGAGCACGGAATGGGTCGAGGCGAACCGCGCGAATCTGATGAAAAACGCCGTGGCGTATATCAACCTGGACATGGCGAGCATGGGGCCGCAGTTCGGCGGGGCGGTGTCGCCCTCGATGCGCGCGGTGGTGGCCGATGTCGCGGCGACGGTCCCCGCGCCTGGGTTCACTGGCACGGTGTACGAGGGGGGG
>DDSA01000090.1:0-3551 GCA_002343715.1 Phycisphaerales bacterium UBA2402
GGGGGGAGGGGTGGGGGGGGGCCGCCGGGCGGGGTCGGGGGAGTAGGGGTGGGGAGTGAATTGGTTCGCCGCGTTTTTCAGCAGCCTCCGGCCTCCCACGCGATGAAGAAGGTCTCGACATCCGCGCCGTCCACGCCACCATCCTGGTTGAAGTCCCCGGCGGCGCAGATCACGCCGCACTCCCACGGCTGGTCCTCGGTGCCGTCATAATCGCAGTCAAGACGAAGGTCGAAGATGTAGTCGAAGTCCCGCACGGCGGGGTTGAACTTGACGAAATCGCAGTAGAGTTGGGGCGGCCCGCTCTCGCGGGGCCGGATGTGGTACTGGCCGCTGGAGAATCGGTACTGCCCCGCGCCGTACAGGCGGATCTCACGATTGACGCCCGTGCTGCCGGGTCGATTGACTTCCACGGTGTAGGAATCGCGGGGCATGCGCGTGAAGGAGATGGTGTTGTTCAGCACCTTGCGGAGGTAGAGGTCCACCGGAGAATCCGATACGAGCTCGGTGCGCACCGGCCCGTAGAACCGGACGATGATGGGCCGGGTGGGGACGCTGTCGGTCGAAACGTTGTCGAACTCGCTCTGGAGGAGAGCATTCTCTCCGGTCGCCCCGGATACAGGATCGCAGTCCTCGTCATACAGATAGAACGGGGCGATGCCGACCGCGCCGCCGCCCACGGTCTCGGATGCGCGGGTGTACCGGGGCATGGTGTCGATGTCGCCGGGCGATGCCGCAGCGCTGAGGGAGATGTCGGTCGCGCCGTTCTCGATGATGACGGGGCCTGAGCAGAACTCGGCGGGGAAGGGGTCGGTGGTGCCCCGGCCGTTGATGACGACCGTGCCTTCGAGGCCCTGCGGGTCGGAGACATTAATGATCCCGTCGGTCATCGGCCATTGGTTCGAGAAAGGCTCCGGTATGTTGCGCATCTCGCCGTCGATGACCAGCACACGCCCGGGGAGCAGAGTCGGAAACTCGAGCCGACCCGCCAAGCCGTCCTCGATTCGGAAAGACCCGAAGTCGGCGCACCACACCTGCGGGCGAAGGGGTCCGGCACTGCTGGCCTGAGCGTAGATGTCGGCGATCACGGCGTTGCCGAAGACCGCGTACGGTGTCGTCGCATCGGGCGGCGTGGTGATGATGCCCTTGAACATCTCACCGATTTCGAGTGAGTTGATCTCGTTGGCCTCGATGCGCGGCTCGACGGTCTTGCCGGGCGAGAGGAACATCTTGCTCACGCTGACCCGCTCGATGCCGTCGGCGCGGATCACACCCTCGGGGTCGTCGTGGCCGGGCTCGACGCCGCTGAACCCGAGATTGTACTCGGTGCCGTCCATTCCCCGTCCGACATTGACGGGGCGGAGTTGGCCGTAGACGGGGGGCGCGACGGAGTAATCCGCGGCCTCAACCGTGCCTTTCAGGTAGTTGCCGATGATGACATGGGCACCCGTGGCGAAGGTCGCCCCGCGGATGATGGAGACATTGACCTCTTTCTCGATGCGGATGGGCTTCTTGACGGTGCCGCCGACCCAGATGCCGAACGTCTCGCCCCCGGTGAGACTCCCGTCCGTGCCGAGTCGGCCCGCGAAGACCTCTTTCTCCAAGTGGCCGGCGGTGTGGAGCCGCTCCAGGCGGGGATGGTCCAGGCCCGCTTGCCCCACCCGCACCACAGCATCAATGTCGTAGGCGAAGTCGGGGTTCGGGGGATCATTCACGTTTCCGTCAACCGCTCCGGTGTAGATCAGGTCGATGCCCTCCGCGGCGTAGATGCCGGGGGACGAAACGGAACTGGGGATCGTGATCGGCCCGGTGCAGCGGATGCTCTGGATTCTGCCGTGCGTGGCAAAGATTCTCCCCGAGATGCCATCGACGCCGGGCTGATCGCCGACGAAGATGCTCGTGATGTTGCGGGCGTTGGTGTCGGTTCCTTCGCCCTGTGCGATGATGTCGCGGGTGATGCCCTTCTCAACACTGACGTAGGCGATGTGCTCAAAGCCGTTGTAGCCGAGGTACGCGGACGCTCGCACCGGCAGGCTCAGATAGCCGCCCGTCGTCTGCGTGGGCGTCGTGCGCACTTGGAGGCGGTAGACACTGCCGATGTTGATCTCCTGGCCCGAGGTTCCCTGCACGTTGCCGGAGACGGATGCGGCCAGCACCACCTGGCCGCGCAGGTAGGGGGCGTTCGTGCCGTTCACGCAGGTGATCCCGGCCCAGTGGCGGCAGCCGGCATCCAGATTTGATGAAGCCAACGTTGGCCACTCTGTCGTCTGCGATCCGGCGACGAGTACGAGCAGGGGCTGGTCCGGCCTGCGGTCGCCGGAGAGCGTGATGTGCCCGATGTCGGCGGTCTCGGAGTTCGTGGTGATCCGGTACATGCGCACGATCTCGACATCGTCTGGGTCGAAAGGGACATGGATCGTGAAACTCTCCCCGGAATCTGGATTGAGACCCGCCACGGGAGTTTCCGGCTGGGGCACCCCGTTGATCTTAATGGTCTGGAAGACACTCACTTCGTCCTGTGCATGTGCGGAACCGATGATGCCAAAGAACAACCCGGCCGCCGCGAGGCAGCCACGCCAACCACCATGTTGTGCGAACACGTCTATCTCCTACAAGGGCGTCGCGCACTCAGAGCGCCCAAACCAAGAAACACGCCGAGGTACACGCTCGGCGAGGGAACAGCAGCCGCCACACGAAAACCAGTGAAAAGATCGGGCACACTGGGGAAATCGTCGCCTACGCCGTAGATCAGATCGCCCCCGCCAGAGCCGGAGGTCCAGTGAGAGCCTTTGAACTGGCGATAGGGAATGCCGCCAACTGTCCGAATGGACTCCAACCACTCCCTCGTCGCGCCCGCCACATCGAGCATTCCCCACGGCGAAACAGTGTCCGGGTACGCACCCAACGGGATGCGGTAGTGCCCGCCGTCGGGAAGGTCGAAGTCTGCGTTGGCCTGGCCCTGCCCCGGCGGGCCGTAGATGAGCGGGGTGTTGCTTCCGTTGACGCTCCGCCACCACCACCCGCCGATCCCCATGCCGCCGTGATTGGGGTCGTAGTACGCCCCTTTAATCCACTCATCGAGCGTGGGAATCCAGTACCGCGCGCCCGGATGGTGGGCCGCCTGATCGGTGAAGACCTGGTTGCTGGAGCCGAACGTGCTCACGTCGTACGCGCCGTTCATCACGGCGTCGAGGTCGGTGCGTTTGTCGTTGTGGAGCCAGTTGCAGAACATGGCGCTGGTGCGCCACGATGGGCCGCTCACGGGAAGAAGGCCCGCATCGGGAATGGTCCGGCTGAGCGAGAAGCGCGGTGAGGCACCCGGGCCACGGTCCACCGCGCCCCATCGAAACGGAATGGTGAGGAACGGGGCGCGCCCGATGAAGGCGTTGTAAAACTCCATCCACTGCGCGGTGGTGACCTCGGTGCGCCCGAGGCGATACTCGTAGGCAACGCCGCCCCGCCCGGTCACGAGGTTGTTCACATCCGGCCCGCTGTACGCCGGATTGCCCGGCGCGCCGATGGTGACGAAGTCGATCCCGCTGGGATCGGGCTGG
>DDSA01000090.1:3777-3967 GCA_002343715.1 Phycisphaerales bacterium UBA2402
GATCCCGCTGGGATCGGGCTGGGCTTGGGATGGCGTCGTGAAGAACGCGGCAACGAGGCCGACGAGCACGGCGCGAATCGCGCCAAATGAAAGCCTACCGCCGCGGGGGGGGGGGGGGTTGGGGTGGGGGGGGGTGGGGGGAAAGGGGGGAGAGGGCGGCACGCACAGGGACAAACCCGGGGGCAAAAGG
>DDSA01000091.1:0-438 GCA_002343715.1 Phycisphaerales bacterium UBA2402
CATCGGGGCCGAGGAACCGCACCGACACGAGCAGGCCCGTGGCGCTGCGGGCCGCATCGTTGAAGGCGTCGGCGCAGTGGCTGCGGAGATAGTCACGGTGGATCACCGAGTGCGTGCGCAGTTGTAGCGCCCCGCCCGCGATGCCCCGTGGCTCCAACTCGGCAAACCACTGTCGGCACACCTCGGGATGGTGTGCGCGTAAATGGCTGAGCATGCCGTCCCAGACCTGTCGATCAGGGTCCGCCATCGACCGACTCCCTCGTTTCTTGATCGCCCGCGCGTTCGCGGGACGCCACCCTGTCCTTGACCACACCGCCGCACGATTCAACTTCCCGCCCGGCGAGCCGTGTTCCACCGCGGCCCGGCGTGCGGGTCGGGATTATTCCCCCGACCACGAAAGAGGTACAGATGCGCCGAAAAAAAATCGCCCGCGATGTC
>DDSA01000091.1:763-3290 GCA_002343715.1 Phycisphaerales bacterium UBA2402
CGCGATGCGAATACGCAGAGAAAAACCCCCGCGTCAGCGCGGGGGTCGGCTTTCACTCGCGGTCGCCGGTATTTTCAGCAGCCGCCGGCCTCCCACGCGATGAAGTATGTCTCGACATCGCGGCCGTCGGTGCCGCCATCGCAGTTGGTGTCGGCTTCTCCGCCCTCCCACGCGATGAAGAACGCGGCGACATCGCTCCCATCGACGCCCCCGTCCTCGTTGTAGTCCGCGGGGCAGGGGCAGTTGGGGTTGGTGTCGCAGTCGCCGGGTTGATCCTCGACGCCGTCGTGGTCGCAGTCGTAGCGCAGGGTGAAGATATAGTCGAAGTCGCGCACGGCGGGGTTGAACTTGACGAAATCGCAGTAGAGTTGGGGCGGCCCGCTCTCGCGGGGCCGGATGTGGTACTGGCCGCTGGAGAATCGGTACTGTCCCGCGCCGTACAGGCGGATCTCACGATTGGCGCCCGTGCTGCCGGGTCGATTGACTTCGACGGTGTAGGAATCGCGGGGCATGCGCGTGAAGGAGATGGTGTTGTTCAGCACCTTGCGCAGGTACAGGTCCACGGGCGAATCGGTCGCGAGGCCGGTGCGGACGGGCCCGTAGAACCGGATGATGACGGGCCGCGTGGGCACGCTGTCGGTGCTCACGTTGTCGAACTCGCTCTGGAGCAGGGCATCTTCCCCGGTCGCGCCCGAGACGGGGTCGCAGTCCTCATCATACAGAGAGAACGGGGCGAGGCCGACCGCCCCGCCGCCCACAGTGTCGGAAGCGCGCGTGTACTCGGGCATGGTGTTGATGTTGCCCGTGCTGGTCGCGGCGCTGAGGGAGATGTCCGTCGTGCCGTTCTCGATGACGACCGGGCCGGAGCAGTAGTCGGCGGGGCTGGGATCGGGCGCGCCCTCGGCGTTGATGACAACGGGACCGTGCAGAGATTGCGCCGTGTCGATTCGGATGAGGCCTTCGCGCTCCACCGCGTCAAGACTTCCGCCCGAGGATTGCATCCGGCCTCCGATCCGCGGTACGCGCCCGACGGGGATGGCCTTGAAGTACAGTTCCCCGCCGTGGTCTTCGGTCACGTTAAAGGCCGTGAACGACTCGCAGCGGACGACGGCGGGCGGCACGGGGCCGCGGCCGATGTCACCGCCGAACAGGGTGTCGATCAGCGCGGCACCGATGATCGTGTACTCGTCGGACCCCGCCGGGTGGCCGCGGACTTCGCCGGTAAACATCTCCCCGATCACGAGGGCACCGATCGATTCCGCCTCGATCCGCGGCGGGAACTCCTTGTCCGGGAAGAGGTACATCCTGGCAACATCCGCGAAGTCGATCATTGCGGCGCGGATGACGCTGGGCGGATCGACCAGATTCGGACCCGGGCAGGTGCCCTCCCATCCGCTCATGCCGTAGTTGGCTGGGGGGTTGGGCCCTCGCCCGACCGACACGTTCCTAAGGTTCCCCGCCGCGCCGCGGGCCTCGATGGTGCCCTTGAGAAAGTGGCCGATGGTCACATGAGCGCCTTCGGCGAAGGTATCGGCGCTGATGACCGCGACGAAGACCCGTTCATCGACCGTGATCGGGGCCGTCACCGCGCCACCGACACGGATGCCGAACTCTTCGCCGCAGGAGACGCGGGGGCCGTCGGCGGTGATCTCCAGGGCATGGACGGGCTTGGCGAGATCGCCGCCTGTGGTCAGCCTTTGGAGTGTCCCGGTGCGGATCTGGACCTCGCCCGAAGTGACGACACGGCGGCAGAGAATGGTCGCCTCGATGTGCCGGATGAACTGAGTGGGCGCATGATTCTGGTCCGATGTCGGCTCGCCGGCGTAAATCCACTCGATCCGTCGTCCCGCGTGGATGCCCGGCTCATCACCCGTGGTGGGGATGCTGATGGGGCCGGTGCTGGTGATCTGCGAGATGGTGCCCTTGGGGCAGAGGATGCGGCCCGAGATGCCGGATGCGGATGCGCCGGGGCCGACGCGAATCCGGAATATGTTCTGCTCTTCGGAACTGTGCGCGGCGAGTGTGTTGTCGGCGCGAACCAGTGCCGCCACGCTGTTGACGACATCGATCATCCCAATGGTGTCGAAGGAGCCGCTCGGCCCGTAGCCCCAGACGGGGATGGAGAGGTTGCCGCTGCCTGTTACATCAGACTGCGATTGCAGGCGGTAGATATGCCCGGCCTCGATACGGCCATCGGCGCTGGAACCTTGCGTGAAGTTGCCGTTGATCGCGGCGGCGACGATGAGCGAGCGGCCGGTGTCGGTCGCCTCACCCGGGGTGGTCTCGGGATCGCCGATATCCAGCGCGTGCACGCCAGCCCAGTGAAGGTAGGCGGCCGTCATTGCAGTATCCGGTTGATCCTCGATATCTGCACTGCCGGACCCCGCGATCAACAAGCGAAGTTGATTGTTCGGGCCGCGGTCGCTGCGAATCGTGATATGACCGATGCTGTGCAGGAGCGGGTTGTCCGCGATGACCTGGATGATCGTGACCGTGTTGTCCACGGTGATGTCGATGTCCTCACCGT
>DDSA01000050.1 GCA_002343715.1 Phycisphaerales bacterium UBA2402
TAGCGCGGGGGAATCGGGGCGCTAAGCGCTCCCGGACGGGCCCGTCGCCCGAGCGATCCAGCCATCCAGCGATCCACCGATTCACGGACCCACCGCATGTGCGGCGGGCCACCACGACGCTTTGCGCTGGCGTTCCCCGCCGCGCTTCCGACGGAGATTGCTGTGAACATCGAGACGCTGCCCATCGACGCGGTCAAGGAATACGACCGCAATCCCCGCACCATCAACGACGCCGCCATCGACGCGGTGGCCAAGAGCATCGAGGCCTTCGGCTTCAAGGTGCCGATCCTGATCGACGCCGACGGCGTGATCATCGCCGGGCACACGCGACTCCGCGCGGCGCGGAAGCTCGGGCTGAAGGAGGTGCCGACGATCCGCGCCACCGATCTGACGCCCGAGCAGGTCAAGGCGCTGCGCATCGCCGACAACAAGGTCGCCACGCTGACGTCGTGGGACATGGAGCTCCTGCCGCTGGAGCTGGCCGACCTCAAGGGCGTGGACTTCGACCTCGCGCTCATCGGCTTCAGCGCCGAGGATCTCAGCGCCATCATGGCTCCCGCGGGCAGCGATGGTTTGACCGATCCCGATGACGTGCCGGGCGCACCGGATGCAGCGACGACGGTGCCCGGCGACATCTGGGTGCTCGGCAACCACCGCTTGATGTGCGGCGACTCGTCCAAGCCCGAGGACCTGGATCGTCTGCTCGATGGCCAGCCGATCCATCTCGTGAACACCGATCCGCCGTACAACGTGAAAGTCGAGCCGCGCTCGAACAACGCGATCGTCGCCGGCCTGAGTTCGTTCGCGCTGCCCGGAAAGGCAGACCAGCACGATCAGCAGAGCGCCGACCTCAACCGCTACCCCGAGAAGAGCCGAGCGACGCACAAGAAGCTCCGGGCCAAGGACCGGCCGCTCGCCAACGACTTTGTGTCGGACGACGAGTTCGACCGGCTGCTCGCGGCGTGGTTCGGAAACATCACCCGTGTGCTGATCCCCGGCGGCACGTTCTACATCTGGGGCGGCTACGCCAACTGCGGCAACTACCCGCCGGTGCTCAAGCGCTGCGAGCTGTACTTCGCGCAGGCGATCATCTGGATCAAGGAGCACCCCGTCCTGACCCGCAAGGATTTCATGGGCAACCACGAGTGGTGCTTCTATGGCTGGAAAGAAGGCGCGGCGCACCGCTTCTTCGGCCCGGCCAACGTGCCCGACACCTGGTCGATCAAGAAGGTCAACCCGCAGAGCATGGTCCACCTCACCGAGAAGCCCGTGGAGCTCGCGCGGCGGGCCATCGAGTTCTCATCTCGCCCCGGCGAGAACGTGCTCGACCTCTTCGGGGGCAGCGGCTCAACGCTCATCGGCGCGGAGATGACCGGGCGGCACGCGTTCCTCATGGAGCTCGATGCGCTCTACTGCGATGTCATCGTGCAGCGCTGGGAGAAGTTCACGGGCCGCAAGGCGGAGCGACTCCCGGCAAAGGGTGTGGCCGAAGAGAAAGCCGCGACGAGCGTCGCGGCTGGGAGCAAGGCGTGATGAACGCCTCACTCGTCGTCGAGCGTGGGCAACGCGCCGTCGGTCGCTTCGTCCCATTCAAGGGCGTAGCGCTCGGCGATGTCCTCGAGGTCGTGCTCGGTGAGGTAGTCGACCGTCTTGCGCTCTTGGCAGGCGGCCACAGCCCGCGCCAGGTCCGTCCATTCCTCGATGGTGAGCATCCGGTCCTGCCGCGCTCCGAGCAGGTAGAGCGCGGCCTGCAGCACGGTATCGAGTTGGGCTTGGGTCGGCGCGGGCTGCGGGGCAGGGGTGGCGCTCATGGTTCAGGCTCCCTTCCCCGCGACGAAGACGCCGCGCTCGTGCTTCTTGAAGCGGGCGGCGGTGCCCTTGGCGGCGATCTCGCGGATGATGGCGGCGTAGAGCGTGGCCTCGGGCGTCTTACCGCCGGGGCTGGTCCAGAGTTTCTTGGCCTCCATCACGGCGATCATCTCCTTGGCCCGCATCGGAACCTCGCTCGCGGCGAGCACCTGCGCCGCCGCGTCGAGGGCGCTGACGCGCTTGGGCTTGGGGGCGTTCGGCGTCTTGGGGGCCTTCTCCCCCTTCGCCTTTCTCCCCTTTGCGGCCGCGCCAAGGTTCGCGTTGTTGGCCACCTCCTTCTCGCTGGGGACTTCGTGGTCCTGCTTTCCGCCCGCCAACCGGTCGTTGATCTCGGCGAGCGCCGCCTTGCGGAGGCGGTCCGTCTTGGCGGCACCGTCGGCGCGGGCGGCGCTCTTGGACATCTTCGGGGTGCGGGGCGTGCGGGGCTTGGCGGGCTTCTTCGTCTTCGTGCTCATGGTCATCTCCGAACTGGGGGTTGGAACTCCCGTCGCACATTGCGGCGGGGAAGCGTGGCCGTCGCGGTTCCCCGCGACGCCGCGTGGGGCGGGTCAGCATCCCGCGACGCGCTCCATCTCGTTGAGCACGTCATGGACCATCGAGTTGGTGGCGGCGGCTTGGCCTCGGCGGTCGGTGCCGTAGACCACCTTGGCGACCTCTGTCGCCTTCGCGTAGCGGCTCTCCCGGTTCTCGTCGCGGGCGATGTGCGCGATGCAGATGTTCTGCCTGCTCGCGCGCCGGGTGTGCTGTTCGATGGTCACCTCTGCGCCGCGCTCGGTGCGGCGGATGCTGATG
>DDSA01000202.1:0-173 GCA_002343715.1 Phycisphaerales bacterium UBA2402
GCGCGCCGGGAGGCGACCGCTTTGGAGGCGCAGCGCGCGGCGGAGCGGGCGCAAGGGGAGGCCCTGGCGGCGCGACAGGCGGCGGAACAGGCGAAGGCGGAAGCCGAACAGGCAGTGGCTAAAGCGAATTTCCGCGCCCGCAACGCGATTTGCGCGGCGGAGCGCATCAAGCG
>DDSA01000202.1:499-3293 GCA_002343715.1 Phycisphaerales bacterium UBA2402
GAAGCAGAAACCCGACTGCCCAAATAGGAGAACGCAGTTTCTCGACTGCCCAAATCGAGCGGCGCAGCCAACGCCCGTCATCCTGGAGCGATCTGGGGTGAGAACGTGGGTGAAATGACGATTCAGCATGAAGGTGAACGCAGAAACGCAAAAAGGCAGGAATGAAGCCAGGAGGACTCGTGGAATGACGACGGAGCCTGAGTATCGAAAAGATCGGTTGTACTGGTTCGATGGAACGGCGTTTGTGGAAGTGGAGCCGTCCGAGGAGCGCAAGCTGCCCGTGACGGAGGAAGCGGTCAAGGCGGTGAAGGCGGTGCGTAAAGCGGCGCAGCGGGCCATCGGTTTGCGGCCCGAGCTGTCGTTGTGCGCGTCGGCGATGCTGCTGGCCGCCGCGGAGTTGCCCGATATCGCCCAGCGCGTGAAAGCGCTCGGACAGCGCGTATACGGGGCCTGACCGTGATCAGGTAGTGAGCGCGCGCGGGATGTGGGAGTTGATGTCGGGTGAAGGTGTTTCGTGAGGTGCGCGTCCGTTTCGGTGGAAACGGGTCGCGGGTGCGGGGTCTTGCGGACTTCGGCCCGCTGATGAGCGTATCGCCCTTCTTCTCACTGGTGGCAGGTGGGGGCGCGAGGAGGGTAAGCCAAGTTTGTGCAAAGTCTTCCGTCCGGAGGGACGGGCCGGCATCGAAGGATGTCCGCCTCTTGGAGGTGCGGGGTTTGTCGCGAAAGTGCGAACCGCGTAGCAGGTAAACGCTCAAGTGAGCCATGAAATGCGCGAATGGGGCGGCTTTAGCCGCGATAGGGGGCAAACGTGCGGCGATGTTGGCGCGAACGTGCGGGATGTGACCGTGGCCGACGGGCCGCCGGATAGAGCCGATTGAGGGGTGAATGGGAAAACAGACGGCGGGCGGCTGGAAGGCGAGTTTGGCGGCGGTGCTGAAGGCGCATAACAGCGCCAAGGTGGACGGGTCGGTGGCGAGCCACGCGACCCGCGACAAGCGCGCGGACGTGTTGTATGCCGGTTTCAAGCTGCTGCGGGAGCTGGGTTACAAGTTGGACACGGTGCACAGCTTTCGCGGCAAGCACATCGAGGTCTTGGCGAAAGCCTGGGAGGCGCGCGGCCTGTCGGCATCCACCCTGCAAAACAACCTCAGCACCTTTCGAGTGTTCGCGGGCTGGATCGGGAAAGAGGGCATGGTCGAACGGGCCGAAAAATACGTCAGTCCGGGGGCGGCCAGCCGCTCGACGATTGCCACCGAGGACAAGTCCTGGACAGCGGCGGGCGTCGATGTTCGGGAAAAGCTGGCCGAGGTCGCCGAGAAAGATGCCCGTGTGGGCCTTCAGGTGGCCCTACAAGCGATTTTCGGGCTGCGGTCGAGGGAAGCTATGCAGTTACGCCCGCACGTCGCCGATAAGGGCTCCTACTTGGCTTTAACGGTGGGTACCAAGGGCGGCCGGGATCGGGTGGTACCCATCGACGCCCCGGAAAAGCGCGAGCTGATCGACCGGGCCAAGACCTTTGCCGCCTCCAAGCTCGCCAGCACCAGCGATCCCAATAAAACCCTGGTCCAAGTCAAAAACCACTACTACCACGTCTTGCGCTCGTGCGGCATCACCAGAGCGGAAGGATTAACCAGTCATGGTCTACGGCATGGTTATGCCAATGACCGCTATCAACAAATCACAGGGCAGCGCTCGCCGGTGCGTGGCGGGCAACCGCCCCATCAAGACACTGACCAAGCCGCCCGCCTCGAAATCGCTGAAGAGCTCGGGCACTCCAGGGGGTCGGTCACAACCCATTATTTGGGTTGATAAAGAGTTGATGAGGTTTCATGTAGCCTTCGGAGTCAAAGAATAGCCAGACGCCTCCCATTCAGCCTTACCGCCCTTGAACACTGAGACGTCGGTATAACCTAACGAATGCAGTTGCACAGCAACCTGATCTGAGTTCGTACACGTAGCACTCGCACAGTAGACAACAATGTTTGCCTGAAGATCAGGCAATAGTTGGGGTGCTTTGGTTTTGACTTCCTCAACATTGATGTTGACAGCACCTGATAAGTGACCTTGCTTGAAGTAATGCTCGGGTAATGCCTCGACCAAGATCAGATTCGGGTTCGCTTGAACGCTACTAACCAAGCTTTGCAGGGAGATCGTTTTCATAAAAACCTCGTTTAATTGCATATTTGATGATTGCATTTGCAACTATATACAAGGTAACAGATTGTAGTTGCATATGCAACAATCTATACATGAATAAGGATCAGCGTTACCCATCTCCTCAATTCGCCGCCTGGGCTTCTCTGTTGGAGACTTACAAAGTGCTCTTGGAAAAAGTTCAGAACGCTCTCTCTGAAGCCGCTCTACCTCCCTTAGAGTGGTATGACTTGCTACTCGAACTTCGGCTTGCCCAAGATCAGCGGCTCCGGCTCTTTGAGTTAGGCGAACGTATTGTTCTTAGCCGCAGTAATTTGACACGTCTATGTGACAGATTGGAAAAAGAAGGGCTTATTTATCGCGAGCGATGTTCAAAAGATCGACGGGGGCTTTACGCCACTCTTTCAGAGAAAGGCGACGCGTTACGCAAACGGATGTGGCCAGTATACCGACATGCCGTAGAACAACATTTTGCCGTGCACCTCTCGGAAGAAGAAGCAGGAACGTTAAGCGACTTGTTGCTTAAAGTCCGTAGCTTAGCGTCTAAATCTCGACTTTAATTTTGATTTAATCCGGTGCGGGAGCGTTATCTGTAAAGGCAAGATTTTGTGCTGGGAATGAACCGCCCCGGGAATTGAGG
>DDSA01000011.1:0-8456 GCA_002343715.1 Phycisphaerales bacterium UBA2402
CCCGCCGATGCGCCCCCCGCCGAGACCGCTCCCGCGGTCGAGCCTCCACCCGAGTTGGATCCTTTCGAGGCCCGCCCCATCCGGATCGTGCGTTTCGTCGCGGCCCCACGTGTCACGGGCGCGAAACCGGGCGTGACCCCGGAGTCCATGCCCGCTCCGGCACCGGTCATCGATGTTGATCTGGAGCAACTGATCCGCAACCAGTTGCGACTCAAGGAGGGGATGCCCTTCGACGCGAGGCTTGTGAGCGACGATATCAACCGTCTCAACCGGCTGGGCAGGTTCCGCAGCGTCGATGCGCGGGTCGATCTCAATGCCGACGGCTCGGTTGATCTGGTCTACACGCTGGTGATGCAGCCCATCATCCAGGATGTTCAGACCGTGGGCAACAAGGAACTGACCGACCAGACGCTCGGGCAGTACATCGATGTGCTGGTGGGCACCCCGGTGGACCCTACCCGGCTCGACCGCGCCAGCCGGCGCATCGAGGCCGCGTACCGGGAGAAGGGGTACTTCAACTGCCTGGTGGCCGTGGACCAGAAGGAGCTCGAAGAGAACGGCAACGTCTACTTCAAGATCCGCGAGGGTGAGAAGACCAAGGTCACCGATGTTCGCTTCGAGGGGAATGTTTCCTTTACCGCTCGGGAACTGCGGAGCGAAGTCAAGACCCGCCCCGCGTGGCTCCTCGACCGCGGGCGGCTCGACAACGACATTCTTGCCTCCGATGCTTCAACACTCCGCGCGTTCTACCGCGACCGCGGGTACATCGACGCCCGCGCGGACTTTCTGGTCACGCCCAGCCCCGACGGCAGAGAGGCGATCGTCACGTTCATCATCGATGAAGGGTCGATCTACACGCTGCGGTCGGTGACGGCGGCCTACGCCGGGCCGGAAGGGCCGCGTGTGCTGTCGGTGGAGCAGCTCATCGGGCTGATGTCGATCAAGCCCGGGGACGTGTTCAGCGAGCGCCAACTGCGTGCCTCGCTCAACACGGTGAAAGACGCCTACGGGAAAATGGGCTACGTCAACGCGGTTGTGAACCGGCGCGAGCGGCGCGACCTGGACAACCCCTTTGTGGATATCGTGCTGGTGATCGACGAGGGGCGACGCTTCGCCACCGGGGAGGTGATCGTCCGCGGCAACACCATCACCAAGAGTTCGGTGATCCGGAAGGCGATCTCGCTGGAGCCCGGCCGCCCGCTCGACGTCACGGCGGTGAACGAGACGCAGCGGCGTCTGGAGCGCATGAACCTCTTCGCCCCGCGCAGCGTGAAGGTGACCATCCAGCCCGAACGTCCCGAGGACCCGGATTTTCGTGATGTCCTGGTCGAGATGCAGGAGACCAACACCGGCAGGTTCGCCGTCGGGGCCACCGTCGGCTCCGACTCGGGCCTGTCCGCTTCGGTGAGCGTCACGCAGCGCAACTTCGACATCACCGACACGCCCGATTCGCTGGAAGAACTCTTCTCGGACGAGGCGTTCCGGGGCGGGGGTCAGACCTTCAACATCAGCGCTGTGCCCGGCACCGAGCAGCAGACCTACTCCATCGGTCTCAAGGAGCCGAACCTCTTCGAGTCGGACTATTCGGGTGAGGCCCAGGGATTCTACTTTACCCGCGAGTTCAGCGCCTACGACGAGGAGCGCTACGGCGGCCGATTCGCCATCGGTCGGCGCATGGGACAGCGGTGGGTCGCCTCGATGCCCATCCGTGTCGAGATGGTCGGCCTTTCCGACTTCGCCTCCGATGCGCCCCAGGCCTATTACGACGTGGCGGACGACAGCCTTCTGCTGAGCGTCGGCCTGCGGCTGACCCGCTCGGCGGTGGACGACCCCGCCGATCCGAGCAAAGGATCGAAGATTTCGGTGGGTATCGATCAGGTGGGTGGTGATTACAGTTACACCATCTTCACCGGCGAGTACTCGGTCTATCAGAAACTCTACGAGGACGCGCTGGGGCGCAAGACCACCCTGCGGCTGACCACCAAGGCCGGCTACATCCCGCAGGAGTTCGACGATGTTCCCTTCTACGAGCGCTTTTACCTGGGCGGTTCGTCCTTCCGCGGATTCGCCTATAGGGCCGTCTCCCCCGTCGGTCCGCAGCACAACGACCCGAGCAAACTCTCACCGGACACCATCGGCGGCAACTGGATGTTCTTCGCGGGGGCCGAGGTCAAGCAGCCGCTGTTCGAGGATCTGCTGGCGGGTGTTCTTTTCATCGACACCGGCACGGTGCAGGAGGATGTCGGGTTCGATGAGTACCGCGTGTCCGTTGGTTTCGGCATACGCCTGACCATCCGCCAACTCAGCCCCATCCCGCTGGCGTTCGATTTCGGCTTCCCGATCGTCAAGCAGGACACCGATGACGAGCGCCTCTTCACCTTCAGCGTCGATGTGCCGTTCAACTGACGGATCGGGAGCGCCACTCGGAGCAGCGTCGGCCGGGACGTTACGACTCACGAAAGGGATCACCATGAAACTCCTCGCCCTCCTCGCACCGCTGGCCTTGTTCGCTCTCACCGCGTGCCAGTCCGGCGGGGCCGGCGGCACCGGCCCGTCGTCCGTGACCGGCTCGGTGTCCTACCGCGAACGCATCGCCCTGCCCCCCAACTGCACGGTCGAGGTGAAACTCCTTGACGTCTCGCTCGCCGATGCGCCCGCGACCATCATCGGGCAGGCGGTCATCAACAACCCGCGCGGGGTGCCCGTTCCCTTCCGGATCACCTTCGACCCGGCCCGCATCGACCAGACCAGGCGGTACAGCGTCTCGGCGCGGATCACCAGCGGTGGGCGGCAGCTGTGGATCAGCGACCGCTCCAACCCAGTTCTGACCCAGGGCCACCCGTCGCATATCGAGGTCGTGGTCGTTCTCGCCGAGCATTGATCCACCGGCTCAGTTCCCGTCGGGTGCACCTTCGTCACGCTTCCCGGTCTCTCGGTACGTCGTTCTCTTCTTCGCGTAGTGCTCGGGCGAGATGCGCAGGTCCGGCTCCTGGCCGCGCTGGTGCTGCGCGTGCAGGTGCTTCAGGAAGGGCACGCACCAACCGCACCCCGTGCCCGCCGAGAGGCACTCGGAGATGAGCGAGGCCACCGGCGGATCTTCGCGATGCAGGTACGCGCGGATCTTCCGCAGCGAGACGTGAAAACAGAGGCAGACGTGGTCATCGGGGTGCAAGGGTTTCAGCCTCCGTCTGTGCGCAGCGCCATATCAGACCGTGATGAGCGGGTCGCGGTCTTCGCGGCTCACGATCACGCCCAACCCCGGCAGAGTTTGCTCCAGCCTGGACGCCAGCCGCGGCAGGTACCCCCGCTCCGTGCTCGTGTGATTGCCCAGGATCACGTGCATCCCGGCGTGCAGGGCGCCCGTGACGTCGTGGTGGCTCATCTCCCCCGTGACGAAGACCTCGCACCCCTCGCGTCGGGCCAGTTTCGACAGCGAGGCCCCCGACCCCGGCACCACGCCCACAAAACTCACCGGCTTGTCATCGCCGGCCAACGCATAGCGCACGCGGTCGCGGTGGATCCAGCCCTTGAGACGCTGGGCCAGCTCGGCCACGGTCGCGGGGCGGTCGAGCGAGAGCCTCCTCCCGGCACCGATACCGCGCAGTGGCTGACCAGCCAACTCATAGACGTCGATCGCCGGCTCCTCGTACGGATGAAAACGCCGCAGCGTCTCGACCGCCAGGGCCAGACTCTGCCGGGCGCAGACCATTTCGAGACGCATCTCCGCCGCGGATTCCACCACGCCCGGTTTGCCCACCGTCGGTTTCGAGCCCTCGCCGCCGAGGAATGTTCCCGTCCCCGCGACGCTGAAGGAACAGAGTTCGTACGCCCCGATCCGTCCGCCACCCGCCGTCGCGATGGCGCCGCGGACCTGCTCCAGCGCGGACTCGGGCACGAATGTAACGATCTTGACCTGCTGCGTCGCCGGCGTTCTGGCGTGCGGCGAGAGAGCGCGGCAGTCCCCGGCGACTTTGCCCGCCTGATCGCTGCCCGACAGCCCCTCCGCCAGCCAGTCCGTCACGCCGCCGGCCACCGCGTCCAGCGCGGTGTGGGGGGAGTACACGGCGATCCCCGCTTCCAACGCCCGCAGGATCACGCGTTGCCGCGGCGTGGCATCGGTGATGCGCGTGAGCGGATCCCAGATCGGCGGGTGGTACGCCACCACGGCGCAGCACCCGGCTTTCACCGCCTCGGCCAGGACTGCTTCCGACAGGTCGATGGTGAGCAGCACCGGCCCCTTCACGGGCCGCGCCCGGTCCCCCGCGAGCAGGCCCACGCGGTCCCACGTCTCGGCGAACTCGAGCGGCGCGATCGACTCCATCGCCCTGACCAGATCATGGATCGTCATGGACGATTGTTGGGCGCGCCGGGCGGGAGATCCCGGAGAGTTCGAAGCAGACAGGCTCGTTCGGGTTGGGGTAGACTGAATCGTGGATACCCCGCACCCCGCCGAAGACTACCGCGACCTGCCCGCCCATGGGCCGGTGCGAGGCCGCGGGGCGGGCCTGAACCCCGGCAACCGCTTCGAGGGTGTACGCCTTCATGTGCTGGGGGAGCATCTCGACGCGGTTCACGCCGAACTCCCCGACGGTTCGCAGACCGCGACACGCGTGTACGCCGACCGTACCCGCACCGTCATCAACCCGGTGGACTCGCCCGACCTGAACTTCAAATGGACCGTGAACCCCTACCGAGGCTGCGAACACGGGTGCATCTACTGCTACGCACGACCATCTCACGAATACCTCGCGCTCTCCAGCGGCCTCGACTTCGAGACCCGGATCATCGCCAAGCACGAGGCGCCCGCGCTGCTCCGCGCCGAACTCATGAAGACCTCCTGGAAGGGCGAGCGGATCGCCATGAGCGGCATCACCGATCCCTACCAGCCCGTCGAGCGCGAGCTGCGGATCACGCGACGCTGCCTCGAAGTCTTCGCCGAGTTCCGTCAGTCCGTTGCGATCATCACCAAGAGCCGCCTCGTCCTCCGCGACCTCGACCTTCTCGAGCGACTCCACGAGCATCGCGCTGTGTCCGTGGGCGTCAGCATCACCACGCTCGACCCAACGCTGGCCCGCATCATGGAGCCGCGGGCCGCCGCGCCCGCGGCCCGTCTCGACACCATCCGCGAGCTCGCCGCGCGGGGCATCCCCGTCATCGTCATGGTCGCGCCGATCATCCCCCGCATCAACGATCACGAGATCCCGTCGATTCTCCGTGCCGCCGGCGGGGCGGGCGCGGGCGGGGCGGGGTATGTGCTCCTTCGTCTGCCGCACCAGATCAAGGCTCTCTTTATCGAGTGGCTAGGCCGGCACTTCCCCGACCGGGCCGCCCACGTCGAGGCCCTGATCCGCGGCGCGCGGGGCGGGGATCTCTACCGCGCCGACTTCTTCACGCGCCAGCGCGGCACCGGCGACTACGCCGCGCAGATCGGGCGAACGTTCAGGCTGTTTTCACGCCGGTACGGCCTTGACGCGGCCCGGCCGCCGAGCAACACCGGCGCGTTCAGGCGGCCCGGCGAGGCGGGCCTGTTCGATTGAGTTCGCGCCGACCGGGCCTCACGACCAGATGGGTCTGCTGACCTCTCGCGGGGCACACGGGCAGTGTACTCGGCGTTCACTCACGCCGGCGTATCGTTCGGGAAGCGGCGACATCACCCTCTTGCCATTGATCAAAGGAGACACCGCGTGCCCGACCCCATGCCCCAGCCCGACCGGCCGATGCTCGATTGGAAGCGGCGGTTCATCTTCGTCTATGCCGTGATCGGACTCGCGGCGGGCACGTGGAAACTGATCGAGAGTTTTCCGTCCAGGGGCGAGGATGCCGCCACGCCCTTCTCGATCATGAACTTTGCTTTCGCCGGGGAAGGCCGGTTCATCCTGACGGCGTTGCTCGCGGGCGTGGTGGGCGGGTTCATCCATATCGCCGTGTCGTACGCGGCCTATCGAGCCAACGATGCGCTGACCGACCGTTGGTTCGCGTGGTACCTGCTCCGCCCGCTGATCGGCGGCGGGCTGGCGATGGCCTTCTACGCGGTCATCCGCGCGGGCTTCGTCGCGCCCGGCACATCGACCGACGCGACCGCCCAGATCCTCAGCCCCTACGGCATCCTGGCCGTCGGGCTGCTCGTGGGTCTGTGCAACGCCCAGGCCGAGAAGAAACTGCGCAGCGTGGGCCAGGCGCTCTTCGACACGTCCAAGGGCAAAGACGACTACGAAGCGCGAAAGACGTTCCAGCCCGAGGCATCGACCCCCGCCATCAGCGGCACCGAGCCGCAGAGCCTGCCCGCCGCCGTAGCGGGCAGAACACTGCGCGTCCGGGGCACGGGGTTCGATACCTCGACCGCATCGGTCTTCTTCGACAACAAGCCGCTCAAGGTGGTTGAGCGAACACCATCGGAGATCCTCTGCGCATTCGGCGAAGACGCGGCGAATCTCCCGGGCGGTGACCGGACACTCATCGTGACGAACAACGGTGCGGTGCCGAAGACTTCCGCGCCGTACACCGTGGTCGTTCGGTAAACTTCACCGACCGCGCCGCATCGACCGCACCCAGCGACCGTACTCGAGGATGGACCGGATCAACTCGGCGCGCGAGGCCGGGTAGCCCCGCCCGAAGGCCGTGTGCATGCGCCAGGACCAGTAGCGGCCCCGCAGCCTGAAGCCGGAGAGCGCCGCGAGTCGGAGAAGTTCATAGATCGCGCCGATCACGGCCAGAGTTTATGATGATGAACGTCCGCTGGGGCGGCCCCGCCGGCGGCTTCCAACCCTACGATCGTTTGTCCACTCCATCCGCACCCTTGCCAGGGAGGGCAAGTCATGCCGCAGGCCGCCGTCGCGGAAGCACCTTCCGCCGTTCGCAGTTCATCCGCCATGAGCAAGAGCAAACCCCCCGCCCGCGCTACCGCCGAGACCATGGCGGCGCGCCAACGGGACATCTCCGTCTCCGAGTTCTTCGCCAAGAACCGGCACCTGCTGGGCTTCGACAATCCGCGCAAGGCCCTGCTCACGACCGTGAAGGAAGCGGTTGACAACTCGCTCGACGCCTGCGAGGAGGCGGGCATCCTGCCCGACATCACGGTCGTGATCGAGGACCTGCAGCCCGACCGGGGGCGCGAGGTCAAGCAGTCTCGGTACCGCATCACGGTGGTGGACAACGGCCCGGGCATCGTCCGCAGGCAGGTGGAGCACATCTTCGGCCGCCTGCTCTACGGCAGCAAGTTCCACCGCCTGAAGATGTCGCGGGGTCAGCAGGGCATCGGCATCTCCGCCGCGGGCATGTACGGCCTCATCACCACCGGCAAGCCCATGTTCATCCAGACTCGCCCCAGCGCCAACCGGCCGGCGCACCACATCGAACTGGCGATGAACACCAAGACCAACCGGGCCGAGGTCACCACCGACGAGGAGACGGAGGACTTTCCCCTCGCGCGCCTGCGCGACCTGACGCCGGGCACGCGCGAACTCTCGGCGAAGGGCGCGTTCCTGTCGGCCAGGGACTACCCCACCGGCACGAGCGTGAGCATCGAGTTGGAGGGTCGGTACCAGAAGGGACGGGGCAGCGTCGATGAGTTCCTCGAACTGACCGCCATCGCCAACCCCCACGCCCGCATCACCTTCGTCCCCCCGTCGAAGGCGAGCGAAGAGGAAGAGGACATCCCCCTCCTGAAAGCGAAGGGCGCGCCGCCGGAACAGGGTGCGCCGGGGGCCTCGCCCGCGCCGCCGCCGCCCGTGGTCACGACCGAGACCGGCGGTGTGGTCGTCTATCCCCGCGCCGTGAGCGATCTGCCCCCTGAAACAAAGGAGATACAGCCCCACCCCAAGGGCATCGAACTGGGCACGCTCCTCCAGATGGTGAAGGACTACGAGGGTTCGGGCGAAGGCGGCACCTTGTACTCTTTCCTGCAGGACAGGTTCTGCCGCGTGAGCGCCGCGACCGCCAGCGCCTTCTGCGAGAAGATCGGCGTCACCAGCCGGACCCGCATCGTCAGCATCGAGCCGCCCCAGGTCGAGAAACTCTTCAAGGAGTTCCAGGAGGCGAAACTCGCGCCGCCGCCGACGGACTGCCTCGCGCCCATCGGCGTGCGGCAGATGCTCGCCGGTATGCTCAAGGGCGTGCGGGCCGAGTTTTACGCCGCCAGCACGCGCGACCCGGCCGTGTACCGGGGCCGGCCTTTCCAGTTGGAAACGGCCATCGCCTTCGGGGGCGACCTGCCCGCCGATGAGCCGGCCCGCGTCATCCGCTTCGCCAACCGCGTGCCGCTGCTCTTCCAGCAGTCGGCCTGCTCCTCGTTCAAGGCCGTGGTCGAGACGGGGTGGCGGAACTACAACCTCCAGCAGCCGCGGGGCAGCCTGCCCGTCGGGCCGTTGATCATCATGATCCATATGGCCAGCGTCTGGGTGCCCTTCACCAGCGAGAGCAAGGAGGCCATCGCCGACTACGACGAGATCCGCAAGGAG
>DDSA01000011.1:8780-9227 GCA_002343715.1 Phycisphaerales bacterium UBA2402
CTACATCGGCGAGATCGCCAAGGCGGTCAGCGCCATCAACGGCACCGACTCCAAAAAGTTGTATGACGCCCTGCTCGCGCAGGCCCGCGAGCGAACGGCCATCGCCGACACCGTGCTCGATGAGGATGGCAAGGCGGTCAAGGAGGACCCGGCGGAGCAGGAGGGCGTCATCATCGTGGAGCCCGTCTTGGGCACGGGTTCGGGGACCGCGCTTTCACCGGCGGTCGGTTCCGACAAAGGCGGGAAGAGTGCGCCAAAGCCCGCGGCGGACGGTTCGATTTTCGAGCAGTCCGCCGTCGAAAAAGCGATGCTCGCCGTGGCCGCTCGCGCCAAGGACGACACCAAGCTCCTCGACACCGATCCTCCGGGGCGTTCTTCGCGGTCAGGAAAATCGCCCAGGCCGCAGGTGCCCAAGACCGTCAAGGCCGCGGCGGGTAAGCCCACCGC
>DDSA01000011.1:9424-9970 GCA_002343715.1 Phycisphaerales bacterium UBA2402
GGCCGCGGCGGGTAAGCCCACCGCCCCGGTCAAGTCGGCGAGTCCCGTCCCCGCCCCTGCCCCCGCGGCCAAGCCGAAGATGCGCCTTGTGAACGGCAAACTCGTTCCGGTCGATGAGCCCGGAGGGCTGTTCTGAATCACTTGTCCGGTGTCGATTCATGCGGCCCGGTGATCGCCACGCGGAGCAGGTGTGTGAACGCCGGCGCATCGAAGGGAGCGCTGGTGTCGATGGGGATCGCCGCGACGAGGCGTTCTCCCTGATCCACGACCAGCGCTACCACACCTGCGCCCCGCACGAACGTGTCCAGCAATGCCTGTCCGCCCGGCGCGAACAGGGGCACGGTCGATGGCTCGGATGTGGGTACGGGGTTGGCCGAGGCCCGGGCGCGTTCTCCCTTTGGATCGGTCATATCGGTGAGTTCCACGACGTTCACCAGGCGAACGAAGCAGCGGGGCAGGGTGGTTCGTCCGGAATGACGGCGGCGGTCGAGATCGGCGCGGACCTCCACCGCCGCGGCCCGGGCCTGTTCCGCGGCGGCCGCGGCT
>DDSA01000198.1 GCA_002343715.1 Phycisphaerales bacterium UBA2402
CTCCCCGGCGCCTCCGCCAGCGCCTCCGCCAGCGTCACCAGAAACGCCCCGCTCGCGCACCACAGCGCATGCCCCGCCTGCGCCCGCCGCCCCTCGAAACTGCCCAGGCGCCCCGCCGCGTTGTTGTGCCAGTAGTGCCGCTGCGCCTCGTGCGACTCGCACACGTTCGTGCCCGCCAAGAACGTGAACGCCACATCCTCGCCGGCGTTCGTATAGCTCGATTGCTGCAACGCCCGCTCGCACACGATCCGCTTGGTCGTCGTCCCGCTGATCGAGGCCACCACGCCCGTCACAATGGCCAGGTCTGTCGCGTTTGGAGCCGGCCACGACTGAAACCGAACCGCCGCGCCATACTCCACGCCGTCGACCTCCAACGGCGGATCCAGCCGGCACCACGCCCCGTAGCTCTGACGCTCGAAACCCATCAGCCAAACCTCCCCCGCACCCACGCCGCCAGGCTCGCGTCGCCCGGCTCCGTCAGGTCGATGCTCGTGATCGCCATGTCGGCGCTCGTCCACCTCGAGCTCGCCCGCCCAAACGCCCCGCCGTTGTGCTGGTAGGCATACGGCTGCATCCCACCCGTCAGCCGGTAGGGCAGCGCGGCCAACCCATCAGGCAGCGCCCCGCCCAGCCCGTCCGTCTTGGTCAGCCAACCCGCCACCTCCGTCGGCAATCCCCCCATCTCCGGGTCCGTGCTCGCGTCGCTCCGCAGATCCGGCCCACCGTCCGCGCTCAAATCCATCCCTTGGGCCACGAAAGCCCCCGGCACGATCCGCTGGTGCTCGTGCCCATCCCCATCCGTCCACGTCACCCGTTGGCCCCACACCGGCCCCGCCCACGGCTCCACCGTCGCCACGCCCGTCAACGACGGCACCGACTGCACAAACCCGCCCAGCAGCGAAAACACCGACGGCCCGCCCCCCGGCTTGCGCTCCAACACATACGCCGTCCCCAACGGCGTCGACACCCAGGCCACCTTCTGCCGCAACAGCCAATCCGCCCGGTGCCAGATCCCCGACCACCACGCCACGTTCGCCCCATCGTCCGGCAGGAAATCCGCCGCCCCGAAATACCCCACCTTGTCCCCCAGCGCGAACCCGTCACAGCTCCCCGGCTTCCAGCACCACTCCCCGCGGTACGTCGCAAAGCCCGTCGAGTCCACCACCGCGCACCGATGGTCGCCATCGTGCGCATAGCTCCCGCTCGCCTCCACGTACGAATGCGCGCAGCTCCCCGCGAACGCCAGCCGCCACGTGTCGCTCGCCGTCGCCTCGGGGTGAAACGTCACCACAGCCTTCGTGTACGTCGTCCCAATCCCCAGCCCCCGCAGATCCAGCGTCGTCTCCCAAGCCCGCGCCCCTGTGTCCACCGTCACCAACCGCGGCGCCCCATCATACACCTCGAGCACATCCACCATCGGTCCCGCCGTCGCTCCGTTGAACAACTGCGCCGTGATGGCCCCCTCCAACATCCCCGGCCACAACACCCGCGTCGAGTTGCCATCCGTGTCGAGCAGCTCGTGCACCGCGTCCGTCGTGAACTCCACCCCCACCCGCCGCGTGAACGCCGTCTCCTTGGCCGCCACCACATGCAGCCAATGCGCCCCCATCAACAGCTCGAACCGCACATCGCAGTAGTACTTCCCGTCCACCGGCGGGTTCGCCAGGTCGATGGGCTCCCGCGCGCTCCCGCAACCGATGCTCACCTCCACGTCAAACGTCACATCGTCCGAGTCCTCGCTGGCCGGCGGGTGGATCTTCGTGATCATCGGCCGGTTCTTCCCGCTCAACGCCGACGGCGACGCATACACCACCTCCGCCCCCACCGGCATCGAACACACCACATCCCCCGACACAAGGCGACCCGGGTTCGGCCCCTTCAGCGTCAACCGCTTCGCCCCCGGCACCGCCGTGATCTCATACGTCCAGCTCTGGCTCGCGTTCTGCCCCGCCGACGTCGCAAACACCACATTGCTCTCAACCTGCCCGTGGCCCGCGTGGGCCAACACCGCCAGCCCGCTCTGGATGCGATTCACATCCGCCACCCGCAACTTGTTCGCCGCCGGCAACCGATCCCCCCGGCCCTCCCCATGCGGCACATCAAAGCCCAGCAGCTTGCACACGTTGTGCGTGGCCTCCTTCGAGCACCCCGCACACGCCCCCTCGATCACCTTCTTTTTCGTCAAGCTCGGCGACCACGCCGGCCAATGCAGGCTGCGTTCCCCGTCCGTCGCCACGCGGGCCACGTCGCTCTTCGCGCTCCAGCCCCCGAACATCGCCACGCGTCAACCCTCGCTGAAAAACCGCACGTAACCAACCACCATCGGATCCCCCGCCCCCACCGTCGCGCCGCCGCCCCCGCGCATGGCCGGCGTCACCTGCTGCGCACCTCGAAACCCCATCATCTGGTTCAACACACGCACAGGCCCGTTCAGCTTCTCCGCCGACATCGGATCGCCCGGCCGCCATTCCGGCAACGCCCGCTCGCCCGTTGGTCCCTGCTGCCCTGGTCCCTTGCTCATGTCAGACTCAACCCCGCGTGGTTTCCGGGCCCGTACTGCTCGTATTCGATGATGCCCACCCCATCCACCAGATCGGCCGGCGGCCGCCCGCTGTCCGGGTCAATCCAGTACGCGACCGGCGCCCACCCATAGGGATTGTACGTGAACTCATAGCGCACATCGTACGTCGTGCCGCCGTCCTTCGTGTTCGCCTCCAGGTTGGTGAACATCACCGTGCCAGCCGGGCACCCCTCAAACGTCGCGTTGTTAGTCGTCCCCACCAGCGTGATCGCCCGCGTCAACGGCCGCGCGTTCTCGCGCCGCTCGTACGTCAGCACCACCACCGGCCGCTGCACATCCATCTCGGCCACCTGCGGGATGCCGTTGTGCGTCACCACCATCAGGTCGCCGTTGCGGTCCTTGTTCGTCCGCACGCTGGTCAGGCTCACCCGGATCGTCTTCACCGTCGCGCCCGTGTCGTTGGCCGGGTCCGGCTGCTCTTGGGCCGTCGGCTTGCGATACACCGACGTCACCTTGGCCACCAACGCATCCAGCATCACCACATCCTGATCCACCACCTTAAGGTACTCGTAGCCCGTCACCGGGCACGCCGCGCCGTACGCAGGCACCCCCGTCGCCGACAGCGCCTCGAACTGCCGCTCCATGTTCGTGCCCGTGAACCCATCCACCATCTGCACACGGGTCACCTCGTAGCCATCCGCCGTGCGGCGCAGCGTCGCCTGGTCGCTCAGATAGTCCTGCTTCACCGCCGCCGCCATCACCGCCTCCCGTCAAACCGCCATCGGCGTCGCGCTGCGCTGCTGCCGCACCATCGTCGCCAACAACGCGTTCGTCTTCTTCTGCTCCGTCACCTGCTTCTCGGCCGGCTCCGTGCCGCTCATGGCCAGGCCCTTCAGGCTGATCGCACCCAGGTTCTCGATCACACCCGCCAGCTGCGTCTTGTTCGACTTTGCCGCAGCCGCATCGCCGGCCTTCGCCCCCCCCATCTTCTCCTCGTCGGCCGCGTCCCCAAACTCCGCCGCCGCCGCCTTGGCCGCCTCGCCCGCCCCGCCGCTCGAGGCGTTCAAGAACGCATCCGCCCACTTCTGCCCCGTGCCCGCCCCCAAGCCGTCCCAGTTCTTCGAGAACGCATCGATGGCATCGGCGCCCATGTTGTCCCACGTGCCCTGGTCTACCTTCGTCGCGTTGATCGCGTCGTTGATCAACCCCAGGCCCTGCTTCGCCGCCGCCACCGCCTCGTCGCTCGGCCCCAGCGGAAACGGCAACTGATCCATCACCGCGATGGCATTATCCACCAACGAGTACAGCCCCTCCAGCACCGTCAGCTGGATGGTCGACATCGTGCCGCCGATGCCCGCACCAATCACCGTCAGGCCATTGATGATCAGGCCCGGAATGTTGCTCACCACATCCCACACCGCACCCGCGCCGCCCAGGATGCCCGCCGTCGTGTCCTGGATCCATCCCTGCAAGCTCGAATCGCCCGCAATCGACCCGATGAAGTACGCCGCCTTGTTCGCCGCGTCCTCGATGGCCGGCGACAACGCGATGGCGAACTGGTTCCCCAGCCCCTCCACCGACGCCCACAACCGGCTGATCGCATCGTTCGCGCCCTCCACCTTGGCCGCGTCGATCCGGCTGAACGAAATCCCCAGAGCATCCGCATCCCGCGCGGCCTCGGCCAACGCCGCCGGCCCCGTCGCCAGGAACGCCGTCAACCCGCTGCCCGACCGCCCGAACAACTGCATCCCCACCGACGCCCGCATGGCCGGGCTCTCGATCCCCGCCAACGCCGACGACACCATCCCAATCCGCTGCTCGAAACTCGCCCCCGCGAACGCCTTCGCATTAATCCCCAGCTTACCCAGCGCACCCGCCGCCAGGTTGCTGCCCCTCTCCACCTCGCCGCTGAACCGATTGAACCGCTCGAGGGCTCCCGTCAGCTGCTCGCTGCTCACCCCCGCCAGCTCTGCCCCGTGCTGCAACGCAATGAAGCCCTCCGTGCTCGCCCCCACACGGTCGGCCGTCTTGGCCAGCTCATCCATGTTCTGCATCGACTGCGCCGTCTGATACGCCAGCCCGGCCACCGCCGCGCCCACCGCCGCGATCCCCGCCGTCAACCCACGGCTGATCGTCGTCCCGATGAAGCCCGACTTGAACTTCTTCCAGTCGCGCTCAATCGCCGCCAGGCCCTTCTTGAACTTGTCCGCCTTGGCCACCACCGACACAGCCAGCGAGCCCACGAATGCCATCGCTCAAGCCTCCGAGGCCGCCATTGCGGCCGAGTCACGCCGAAGCTCGCGCAGCGAGCGAAGGCGGATCATCCCTGCTCCTGAACCACCGGCCGACCCAGCAACCGCCGCAAATGCGCGTGGGCCTCCTCCGGCGTCATCTCCCGATCTTCCTCCACCTCAAAGTCCGGCATGAAATCCGCCGCCTTCTTCCGCGGCCCCTTGCTCAACAGGTTCGCCACCAACGAACACAGAATCCCGTTCCGCAGGTCCGCCCGCACATCCCCGAACGGCTCCATCGCGAAAAACGCCTGCCAGTACACGAACTCCTTCGAGCTCACCTCCGCCTGGCACCGCGCCACGCTCATCCCCAGATGAGCCGCCAACCGGAACCAAAACCGCAGCTCCGGTCGGCCCCTCAGTTTTTTTCCGCCTCCTCCTCATCCTTCGGCCCCATCCCACTCAGGCGCATCGCCGCCTCCACCAGCGGCTCCAGCGGCGCCGCCGGCAGATACGACACAGCCTCCACCTTGTCCTTCGGGATCAGCGGCTTGCCGGCCTCGTCATGGCAACACGCCTGCAACAGGCGCGCGCGAAACAACACCGGCAACGGCCACGGCTTGGCTGTCTTGCGCCGCTGCGACTCAACCTCGAACTCATCGCGCTGCCCGCCCGTCATCCCGCGCACACACACCTTGCCCAGGCCGGCCACCTCCACCAGCTCCTGCTCCACCTTCAGCCCCAACAGCCCATCGAACGTCACTGCCATCTCTCTGCCCCCTGTCGATTCAGTCCATCGAGTCCATCACCACAACATCAGCTCGCCGGCGTGATCGCGCCCGTGATCTCCAGCGTGAAGCTCTGCTTCACCAGCTCGCCGATCGTGATCTGGTTGCCCGCCTCCACCAGGAACGCCGAGAACGACTCATTGGGCATCCCCGGCACCTCGACCGTGTAGGTCGTGGCCGCGTCGTGGATCTGGTCCCGCAGGTCCGTCGTCGGCTCCAGGTACAACTCGCCCGTGTACTGGCCCGGGTCGACGATCTGCCCCGGATACTTCACCGCGTTGCCAAACGTCCCCGCCGTCGGCGCCGCGATCCCCAGATGGTTGCCGTCCATCACCGGCCGGCTCAGCCCCGCATGGTTCAGGCTGATCAACAGCCCCAACGACGTGCTCCCCTTCTTGATCACCGTCCCCTGCGGATACGTCACAGCCATCGCCTGTCACCTCGCGTGAAGTTCAACACCCCGCCACCTCACGCGCAGCCCATCGTGGCACCGTCAACCCCCAACCCACCCCCAAACACAAAGGGCCCCGGCATGATGCCGAGGCCCACCCCGAGGCCGCCCTTGCGGCCGAGTCCCGCCATAGCCCGCAGGGCGACGGCGGATCATCCCTACCTTCGATACATCACCACCACCGTCAACTCCCGCCCCCGCGCCAGCACCTCCCCCGTCTGCTGATCCACCTCCGCAAACGCCCGCATCCCCGTCACATCGCTCCCCAGCCACCACGTCGCCCCGCCCACCTCCCGCTTGCTGTTCAGCGCATCCCAGATCGCCTGCTGCAACGCCACCGAGTTCGCCTCGTCCGTCCCATAGCACCGCACCGTGTACGTCGCCTTGCCCACCCCCGTCGACGCCGCCAGCGCATTGATCGGCTCATCCTCACCCGCAAACACCACCGACGGCGCCCGAAAGCCATCCTGCGGAATCTGCTCCGCGCGCCACACCCGCGCCCCCCCATCCACCGCATCCTCCAGCGCACCACAAAACCCCGCGTCTCGATCAACCAACTCAGGCATCGGTCACCCCCCTGTCATGGCTTTCTTCGCCTCGCGCTCAATCCCCTCGCGCAGCCTCTGCACAAACACCGGCAACGCCGGCTGCGCATGCCTCGCCCACGTCTTTCTCATAAACGGACGACCGGGCATCTTCTGACCGACCTTCGACCTCACGAATCGCAAACCGCCCTGTTCGTCAGGAACCCATCCGTTGTGCCGGTAACCGTACTCCATCGCCGTCGGATAGTACCCGTCATGTTTGATTTCTAACGCATATCGAGTCGGCAACACGACGCGCGAGCCAATCAGTCCCTTAGATTTCCTCGGACTCATCATGATGTACACGATGAGTCCGAGGAAATCTAAGGG
>DDSA01000272.1 GCA_002343715.1 Phycisphaerales bacterium UBA2402
TTGTAGATGTTCATCATGTCGGGGGACTCGACGAAGGAGTGGTAGAGGTACTTGTTGGCGGGGTCGAGGGGGTGGTCGATTTTGAAGGAGCCGCCGCCCTTGCTGAGCGTGCCGATGATGGTGGCGCCGCCCGCGACGCGCAGGCCGTTGGCGGGCACCGCTTGGGGGCTTGACGATCCGATCGACACTTCTCCGATGAGCACCGATCCGCCCGCGACGCGCAGACCGTTGGGGGGCGGCGCGGTGGTGTTGTTCACGCCCAGCACCGTGCCGCCGTTGGTGTCCACGACGAGTTTTGTGGCGTTGTTCACGCGCACCCGCAGCGGTGGCAGCGTGGCGTTATTGGTCGTGTCGCGCTCGACCAGGAGCGACGCGAACGAGTTGGCATCATCGCCGAGGATGTAGACGGAGCCGGAGAAGGAGGTCGTCACCGCGTCCCGCCGCGCGATGTTCGACGCCAGCCGCGCGTCCGGCACCGTGCCCGTCGCCAGGTTCGAGGCGCTCAGGCCCGTCAGCCCCGCACCGCCGCCCGAGAAGGTGCCGCCGACGAACGCGCTTCCTATGAACTGGTTGGAGGGATTGGCGAAGACGTTGAATCCCCCGAACGTCTGGGCGGCGGACAGCAGCGCCACGTTGGTGGACAGTCTGGAATCGCTCAGCATCCCCGTCGTGATGCCCGACGCGTTCAGCCCCGTCAGGCCCGCCCCGCTCCCGGTGAAGGCGTTGGACGCGTTCGTGAAGGCCTTGGCGCCGGTGAACGTTTGCGCGCCGGAGAGCAGCGCCACACTGGAGGAAAGCCTGGAATCGCTCAGCGTCCCCGTCGTGATGCCCGACGCGTTCAGCCCCGTCAGGCCCGCGCCGCTCCCGGTGAAGGCGTTGGACGCGTTCGTGAATGCTTTGGCGCCGGTGAACGTCTGCGCGCCGGAGAGCAGCGCCACACTGGAGGAAAGCCTGGAATCGCTCAGCGTCCCCGTCGTGATGCCCGACGCGTTAAGCCCCGTCAGGCCCGCGCCGCTCCCGGTGAAGGCGTTGGACGCGTTCGTGAATGCTTTGGCGCCGGTGATCGTCTGCTCGGCGGAGAGCAGCGATACGTTGGAGGAAAGCCTGGAATCATGCAGCGTGCCCGTCGCGATGTGCGACGCGTCAAGATGGGTGATCTGCGAACCGTCGCCCTCGAACGCCGCGGAACGCACAGTGCCGGCGGCCGTCAGGTCGGTAACATCCACACCTTGCGCGCTGGTGGCCAGCACGCGCACGCTCGTGCGGGCGCGCACACGCGTTGAGAAGGCGAAATCCTCGCCAGGCACCGACGACTCCCCCCCCTCGTAGGGCTCGCCCATCAGCCATTCGAATCCGGGCGTAGTCGCGCCGGGTCCGAACCGCTTCAACACGATCGTGTACGTCTGACCGCCGCGGATCGGGACCGACGGTTGAAACACAAATCTGGCCGGGATGCCCGAGTTGATGGGCTGGAGCGGGCCCGATGTGCCAAGCGCCCCACTCCCAATGCCGGCACCGACGTGGATTTCCGCTGTAAGGGTTAATGGTACATTCAAGTAGGGCCTCAGCGGCAGAACGATCTCCACCAGATCGGCATCGGCTTCGGGGGTGAACGACTGCCAGACAGTCGTGGGCTGTGGACTGACGAAGTCACTCCGGGATGAAGTTGCCTCACCATCCGACACCAAGTCAGAAACGCTGGGCGCATCCACCGCGAGGGATTGGGCCGCCATCGAACGTACGCCCACGCCCTCGCCGGTCACGCGCAGCGCTGAGGTTCGGTCTGTTCGCGGCTCCGTAACGTATAAAGTGAAGGCCAGGTCCGTGTCTTGGGGTTGCGACATGGAGTACTCGCGCCCGCCTTCGTAGGCATTTCCACGCGCCCAGGCGACACCTATGAAAGTGGAGGACAGCTCGAAAGTCACGATGCGTCCAGCGGTCAAGGGCAACGGCGGCGAAAGCACAAATCTGGCCACGTTGATTCCCACCCGCAGCGGGGCGCTCGGCGAGAGCGAAAGTGTGGCCAACGTCGGGCCCGTGCCGTCCCCGTTTCGCACAATCCCGCCGGCCCACGCGCCGAAAGTGCTATTCGAGAGGACCGCCTCGAAGTGCGTGACCAGGCCCGCGCGGTCCAGCGTCACGCTCTGTCTCGGACTGAACGTGAGTATGGGACCGCTCGAAAGAACATCGCGGTTGGAGACCGCCCCCACAATCTCTCCGCCTTGAGCCGTGGCGACCTCAAAGGCCCCGACTGGCGCGTTCGTCCCGATGCCGACCGGACCGTCGAACACATGGGTGCCACTCCCGAACGCGTTGGAGGTGTCCAGACGCGGGATGTTGGTTGGAAGAACCCCTTGCGGGAGGGTGCCGAACAGATTCTCGGCCGCAAGGTAATAGTCGGGGGTCCGACCGGCAAGCCGCTGCGCATCGTCCGCCGTCAGCGCCGAGCCGGCCAAAGTCGCGAAGAGCCCGTGGGGTGTCGCCGTCAGTTCATTCCGCGGCCCGAGCACGACGAAGTCGGCCTCGTCTCCACACGTGCGCCCGGAGTCTGCTCTCACCGAGACTTCGAGCCAGCGCCGGCGCCCGTCGAACACCGCGCCGAAGTCCAGCAGCACGGCGAATCGCCCGCCGGCCACTCCGACGTCGTTCGCGCACAAGGCGGGGCCGACCTGGTCCGTGCCATCCTCGCTCGCAAAGAGCCGAAACCGGAAGTCATGAATCCCGTCCGCTGGGACACCCGCGACGCCAAGTTCACCCTGATACTGAAAAGCGCTCGTGAGTGGTGACTGTGCCTGTGCTCGTAGGCAAGGCGAGAGCAGGCATAGGGCAACCAGGAACCGATACAACCTCGACATCGCTATGCTCCTTGAAAACAACCCGCCAGCCCGCCACGCCGCCGTGAGGTCATTCCGCCACCGCGGGCACCGTCACGCCGAAGGCCGAAGGGTGAAGGTACGTTCCCCTCTCCTCCGGCCCCTTCTCCACCTCGACAGGAATTCTGTTCCGCTCAGCCCAGGCGTCCTTGCGAATGCCCGTCACCTGCCACGACACCTCGATGCCCGGCACGCTCGTCTTGAGGATAAAGGAATTGCCCTCGATTTTTCGGTACACCCTCGCCATCACAAAGTCGTTCTCTCCCGAGTCGACAATGGTCAGTTGATAACGGAAGTCCCGGTTCAATGCCTCGAACCAGTCCGGGAGCGTGACCGTCGCGAACCCGGCACCGTCGGTCGTCACGTTGCCGTCGTAGATGTTCTTCATATCCGGGCTTTCGACGAACGAGTGGTACAGATACTTGTTCCTCGGGTCGAGAGGGTGGTCGATCTTGAAGGAGCCGCCGCCTTTGCTGAGCGAGCCGATGATGGTTGCGCCGCCCGCCACGCGCAGTCCGTTGGCGGGCACGGCTTGGGGGCTTGACGAACCGATCGACACTTCTCCGATGAGGACCGATCCGCCCGCGACGCGCAGGCCGTTGGGGGGCGGCGCGGTGGTGTTGTTCACGCCCAGCACCGTGCCGCCGTTGGTGTCGACGACGAGTTTCGTGGCGTTGTTCACGCGTACCCGCAGCGGCGGCAGCGTGGCGTTATTGGCCGTGTCTCGCTCCACGAGCAGCGACGCGAAGGAGTTGTCGTCGTCGCCGTGGACATACATCGAGCCGGAGAAAGAGTTGGTCGCCGCATCGCGCCGCGGCAGATTTGAGGAGATGCGGCCATCGGGCACCGTTCCCGACGTGAGGTTTGAGGCGTTAAGGTTGACAAGCCCCGCGCCGCTGCCGCTGAAACTTCCGCCGACAAAGGAGTTGCCCATGAACGAGTTGAGCGCGTTCGAGAAGATGTTGATTCCGGAGAACGTCTGGTTGTCGGAACGGCGCGCCACATTCGCCGAAAGCCTGGCATCGGAGAGCGCTCCGATCGTGATCTTCGCCGCATCTAGGTCGGGGATCCGCGTCGGCGCGAGCACGCCGCTGGTGATGTCCGCCGCGGCGTGTGTGTGCGAGGCCGACGCGAAGTCGCCCGACGACAGTCCGTCAAGACGGTCCGCGTTCAGATTGGGCACAAGCACCGGACTGGACACCGTGAACGGTGCAGCGCCGTTGAGCAGGTTGTAGAAGTGGGGCGGGTTGCTGAACACCTTTCTCCCGTTGATTGTCTCTTCACGGTCACGGAACATCACGTTCGCCGGCAAGCGCTCGTTGCTGATCGTCCCGGTCGTCACCTGGCTCGCGTTCAGGTTCGTGAGTCGGCCCCCGTCGCCAGCGAAACCGGAGCGCGACCGGACCACGCGGTCAAAGGTCTTGACTCCCGGATCCCACACCTGTATCGCGAAGTTGGAGGCGTTCTCCACGCCCACGTACAGACCGGAACCTGACGCGGCGAATGAATACGCGTACGAGTTGACGGGGCTTTCGACGAAGTCAGTTCCCGAAGGCAGCGCGGGGTTGGCGATGGAGCGCATGAGCAGGTGGTAACGCGACGAGACCCGGCTGTCGAGCATGACCAGCGTCTCGTTCACCACCTTGATGCTCTCGATGTACAGGCCGGCGTATTGGGCGTTCACCACCGTCGTCGCGGCGGGATCAGCGAGGTCGATCGTGAACAGTTGGTAGGAATACAGGTGCGGAGAGGTCTCCGCCGTCACGTAGGCGTATCCGCCGCGAACGACCGCGGCGGTCGCCCAAAGGCACGGAAGGCTCAGCGAACCTGTCAATGTGGGCGCTGATGATTCGGTGATTCGAAACACCTGCACAGGAACCGACCCCGACGAGGGCTGCGTGTCCGAACCGAGGAGCAAGGCCAATGTGCCGTCGAGGGCGACTCCCGTGAGGCGATCGAACGTGCTGACCGATCCGACCAGAACGGGCGCGGCGGGGTCGGCGAGCGAGACTACGTTCAGCCGGTACACGGGGCCCGATTGCGTGAGCACCGCGGCGACCGAGCCGGATACCGCAAGGCCCAATGGTGTGCCGGTCAGTGGAAGAGTCGCGGTCAGTGACGGCGCCGTCGGGCTGGAGACGCTCCATACTTCGAGGGCGTCGGTGCGAACTCCGACCAAGAGAGTCCCGGAAGCCGCGAGTTTGGAGATTCCCGCGGTGGGCGCGGGTGTGCCGAGGCGAGCGAGGGGTTGACCGGGAGAAAAACCATACACCGCCAGCGCGGAGGCGTTCTCGACCACGTACAGATACTCTCCGACAGTCGCCATGGCGTTCGGTCTCGGGCAAGAGGTCTGCGAGCCATAGGTCCATCCCGGCACATCGCCGGCCACGCCGGCGATCAGGGCGGGATCGAGCCTGGCCGAGTCGAGAAAGCCGGAAGAGATTGCAGACGCGTCAATGTTGACCAGACCTGCCCCGTCTCCCGCGAAGGTGCCGGTTTGCACGCCGGCGAACGACTGGCTCCGGCTCAGGAGCGCGACATTGGGGGAGAGCCGCGCATCGCTCAGGGTGCCGGTGGTCAGCCGCGCCGCGTTCAGGTTCGACAAGCCCGCGCCGTTGCCGGAGATGGTGTTCCCCACGTTGGTGAGGTTGAGTGTGCCGGTGTACGTGCCGCTCAGGCGACCGCTGGGCAGCGTGCCGCTGGTGAGATTGGTCGCGCTGGTGTAAAAGGCCGGGGACTGCCCGCTCAAGGTCTGCGCGTTGGCGGCGGTACCCGCCTGGAGAGCGTAGAGGGCGTGCGGTGTGGCCGTGAGTTCGTGTCGCGGCGAGAGGGTGGTGAACCCCGCGGCATCGGCGCAGTCCGCGCCGGTGTCGGCGCGAACGCCGATCTCGATCCATCGGCGCTGGCCGTTGAACACAGCGCCAAAGTCAAGGTCTCGGGAGAACCGGCCCCCCGCGACGGCGACGTTGTCGGCGCAGAAAGTGGCGCCCAGTTGATCGCCACCTGAATCACTGCCGAAGACGCGAAAGCGGAAGTCAAAGATGCCTTCGGCGGGCAGGCCGGAGACGGCGAGTTCGCCCTGGTATCCGAAGACGGTCTGGAGCGGGCCTTGCGCAAAGGCGGGGACGGCGGCACCAACGAAGAGACAGAGCCGAGCAAGGAGTTTCATAGGCACTCTTTCCTGGTTCAAGGGCGGTGGTTGACGGGTTCGGCGGAGACGGGGGCGGGCGCGCCGAAGGCCTCGGGGTGGAGGTACCCACCCTTCTCGGCCGCGGTCTTCTCGACCTCGACGGGGATGCGGTTCTTCACGGCCCAGGCATCTTTCCGAACTCCGGTGACTTGCCACGAGACCTCGATGTTCGGTGTGCTGGTCTTGATGATGAACAAGTTGTGCTCGATCTTCCGGTAGACGCGGGCCACGACAAAGTCATCATCGCCCGAGTCGATGACCGTCAGTTGGTAGCGAAACTCGCGGTTGAGGGCCTCGAACCAATCGGGTAGCGTCACTATCGCGTACCCACGCTCGTCGGTGGTCGCGTTGCCGTTGTAGATGTTCATCATGTCCGGGCTTTCGACGAAGGAGTGGTAGAGGTACTTGTTCGTCGGGTCGAGGGGGTGGTCGATCTTGAAGGAGCCGCCGCCCTTGCTGAGCGTGCCGATGACCGTCGCGTCGCCCGCCACGCGAAGTCCGTTGGCGGGAGGGATGGCGTTAGCGCCGATGGCCACGCCGCCGTTGCCGTCCACAACCAGGCGCGTGGTGCCGCTGATCTGGACACGCAGGCCGGTCCCTCCCGTCGGATTGTTCACGTTGAGCTGCGCGTTGGGCGAGGCCGTGCCGATCCCCACCAGACCGACCGAGTCGATCGTGAGACGCACGGTGTTGCCGCCGGTGCGCAGGTTCATGCCGCCGGCGTTGGTGTAGAGGATGCCGCCGTGGTTCGCGTTGTTCGGTGAGCCGAAGAGAAAGCCCCGTTCGTTGGCATCGGGCGAAAGAACGGAGATGTAGTTATTGGTGCCTCGCTCGAAGACGGCGGAGGAGTTGGAGTTGGCGGTCACGGCCCCGGCGTTGCCGTCCTCGATGTGGAGCTTGGCCTCGGGGTTGTAGGTGGAGAGTCCCATCCGGCCCGAGGAGACCAGCGTGAGCAAGCCGGGGAAGCCGTCGGTGCCGATGACCATTTTCCCTGTGCCGGCTCCGTGAGCGCTGCCGGTGCTGTTGAAGATCCAGTTTCTTCCTCCCGATGAGGTGTTTGTCAGAATGAGCGCCGCGCCATCAACACTTGTGCTCACGCCGATCAGCGTCTGCGCCTCGGTGGCCCGAGCGATCAGGCCTTGGGCGCCCACCACAAACTCGGCTCCGCCGAAGGCGTTGACTTTGAACTGCCCCGTGCGGTCGGTGCCCCCGCCGCCGCTTGTCCAGTGAAAGGCAAAGTCGTGTGTTGCTTCGCCGCCGTAGCCGCCCGCGAACGAGTACGCCCCGGCCGCCTGATTGAACTGCCCACCTGCGATGAAGGCACCCTCGCCCGATGCGAGGTTCAGCGTGCCGCCCGCGACCGTGGAGTAGAGCCCGTTCGCGTGGTTCTCGGCCCCGCCCGCGATGGTGGATGCCCAGCCGGTGGCGACGCTCTCGCTGCCGCCGCCGATCGTGGCCGCGATCCCCTCGGCGATGTTGCTGTAACCACCGCCGATGGTGGCGTAGGTCGCGTTGGCGGGGTTGGTATCCAGGTTGCCCGCGCGGTTGCCTACGCCGCCGCCGATGGTGCCGCCGGTGTCGCGCACCTCATTCTTCAGCGGGTGCGTCGGCTGCGCGGGGTCGAACGCGCCACCGCCCGCGATGGTGACGAAGTCGGCCTCGGAGTACGCCGAGTTCACGTGTGAACCCGCCACAACCGTCGCACCCTGCTGCAGACCGTTGTCATCGGGACGAATCTGCACCGCACGCCGGTTGTTCACGCGGAGGATGAGATCTTGATTGTCGATCGTGCCCAGGAAGTTGGTGGTCGGGCTTGTGCCGCTGTTCCCGGTGAGCGACCACCCACCCGCGGGAGACCCCGGGGCCCAGGCGCTCCCGTTCCACGTTAGTGCCTGCCCGGTCGCCGGCGCGGCCGAGGTCACGGATCGACCCTGGAGCCGCGACACAACAGGGTTCGGGAACGAGCCGGAGAGGTCGCCCCCCGCCGCGCCGCTGGGCGGGAATGAAGCAGGCGCGCCGGTGATGGTGCCCCACGCGACGGTGTCGATCATCGCGTCGGTGATGCCGTTGGCGGGGACGGAGAACGTTGATCCGGTGAGCGATAGGCCCGGGCCAGCTCCGTACGTGGTGTTCAAGTCCGTCGAAGGTTGCCATTGCAGCAACGCCGAGCTCCATTTGAGCACCTGGCCGTTCGCGGGCGTGGTCGCGGCAACCGTGCGGCCCGCGATGGCGCGAACCTGTGGCGAGGGGTATAAGCCGGAGAGGTCGCCCCCCGCCGTTCCTCCGGGTGGGAACGAGGCGGGCGCGCCCGTGATTTTGCTCCAAGACACATCAGAGACTTTGGCATCGGTTACCGCCCCGTTGGCGAGTTCGATGTTGCCCACGATGCCCTGGGCCAGCGTGGGGTTGGGATAAAAGCCCATCAGGCTTCCGCCCGCGGGGCCCTGGGGCGTGAACGCCGTGGGCGCGCCGGTGATCTTCGACCAGCCGATGCTCAATACTTTGTCGTCCGTCACGGCGTTCGCGGCCAGTGCGCCGTTGACCACCGCGCCCGGCGCGATCGCGGGATTGGGGTACGTGCCGGTGAGCGAGCCGCCCGCCGTGCCCGAAGGCGGGAGGCTGGTCGGCGCTCCCGTGATCTTCGCGTACGAAACGTCCGCGATCTTGGCATCGGTGACGGCGCCATTGGCGATGTCGGCCGTTCCTACCGCGCCCGGCGCGAGGGTTGGATTGGGGTACGTGCCCGAGAGGTCGCCGCCCGCCGCGCCCGAAGGCGGCAACGAGGTTGGCGCGCCGGTGATCTTGCCCCAGGCGACATCGTTCACCAGCGCGTTGGTGATGCCCAGGTTGGGCACGCTGACGACGGTGCCTGTGATGTTGATGCCCTGGCCCGCGGTGTAGGCTGTGCCGGTGTCCGGGCCGGGCTGCCACTGCGAAGCGCTGTTGTTCCACTTCAGGACCTGTCCGTCGGTCGGCGCGGCGGCGCTGACGGAGCGCCCCTTGATGCGGTCGACCATGACCGCGCTGAGCGTGCCGCTCGCATCGCCCGCGAGGGTTTGCGATTCATTCCAGTACCGGGCATCGCCGAAGACGGAATCGAAGGCGAAGGTTGTGCCCGCGAGGGAGAGGCCCGATCCGGCGGTATAGGTCGTGTTGTCATCGGGCGCGGCGGACCAGGTGCTTCCGTTCCACTTCAGAACGTTGCCGCCGTTGGGGCTGCCGCTGCCCATCGGCCTGCCGCGGAGCGAGGTGACGGTGGGGTTGGGGTACGTGCCCGAGAGGTCGCCGCCCGCCGCGCCCGAAGGCGGGAACGATGTGGGCGCGCCGGTGACTTTGGCGTACGAGACGCTCGCGATCTTGGGATCGGTGACAGCGGCATCGGCGATGTCGGTGGTGCCGACGGCGTTGGGCGCGAGGGTGGGGTTGGGGTACGTGCCGGTGAGGTCGCCGCCCGCGCTGCCGCTGGGCGGGAGCGTTGTGGGCGCGCCGGTGACTTTGGCATACGAGACGCTCGCGATCTTGGGA
>DDSA01000174.1 GCA_002343715.1 Phycisphaerales bacterium UBA2402
TTCCCCCCCCGCCACGGCCGAAGCACCCGGGTCTCCGAGCACGCCGAGCACAAGTGCCGCATCGGCCTTGGCTTGGCGTTCCTTCTCTTCCTTGTCCTTGAGTTGCTGAGCCGCGACTTCCTTGGCTTTCACCGAGCACGTCTCAACCACCACCGCCGCGACTTCGGGCGTAATTCCCAGTTCGTTGACAAGCACATCGGCGCCTACTTCTTCGATGTCGAAAACACTGACCATGCCCATCGCGGCGAGTTTATCGGTCATTTGTTCGGTAACGCCCTCGACGCTCTGGCAGGTCTGGTACATGATCTCCAGTCCCTTGCGGAACTCATCTGGGGTAAGGATGTCGACATCCCAGCCTGTGAGGCGGGCGGCGAGGCGGACGTTCTGACCCCGTTTGCCGATGGCGAGGCTCAGTTGGTCATCGCGGACGACCACGGTGGCCCTCCCCAACTCGAAGCACAGGGAGATCTCGGCGACTTCCGCCGGCTTGAGTGCGTTCTGGATGAGGATCTGGCTGCTCTCGTTCCAACGGACGATATCGATCTTCTCGCCGTTGAGCTCATCGACGATGTTCTTGATGCGGCTTCCACGCACGCCCACGCACGCTCCAACAGCGTCCACCTTGCTGTCGATGCTGGCGACGGCGAGTTTGGTGCGGTACCCGGCCTCGCGGGCCATGGCTTTGACTTCGATGATCTTCTCGGCGACTTCGGGCACTTCGACCTCGAAGAGTTTCTTGATGAAATCCGGGTGAGCGCGGGAAAGAACAATCTTCACCTGGCTGCCCGCATCGCGCACGTCGAGGATGAGGCAGCGGACTCTGTCGCCGGCGGCGAACTGTTCACCCGGGATCTGCTCGCTGCGGGGCATGAATCCTTCGGCCCGGTCGATGGTCACGACCAGCGCCCCGCCCTCGTAGCGCTGGGCGACGCCGGTGGCGATCTCTCCCATGCGCTTGCTGAACTCTTCGAGGATGCTGGTGCGCTCATCGTCGCGGAACTTCTGGATCATCACCTGCTTGAACGTCTGGGCCGCGATGCGCCCGAACTCCAGGGGGGACATCACCAGCGGCTCGCCGTGTCGCGTCAGTTGAAACTGACCGCTCAACGGGTCGAGCACGCACTGAAACTCCTCGGTATCGAGCGTGTTGAAGTACTTGCGAGCGGCCGAAACCATCGCCTGCTCGAGGTCACGGATCAGCACGGAACGATCGATGTTCCGCTCCCGTGCGATGCCGTCGATCAGCCGCATCATTTCCTGGGTATTCACCATTTCTGTACCGTCCTTTACTCTCCGACTCGCCGAGCCTGGTTATCGAGATGTCGAAATGTCCAAAAAAAACACGAACCACGCGCGACCCATTGACGCTCGTGGCTCTGAACCGCTGCCGGGGGGGACGCCGCCCACGCCCGGGACGATTTGTCTCCGGTCGTTATGGCGTGAACGCCTCCGACGTGACTCGGGCGGGACACCCGGTGCGCCGCGTAGCGCGCACCAACGATGGTGATGGCCGCTTACCGAGCATGGGTTGAAACCACGTACGTCATGCTGTCGCTCCTCGGCACATCGGTTCCGAAAAACACCTCGGAAACGGCGTACCGAACGAGTGATGATAGGCACCCGTCCCCCCGAGCGCCTCCGACGAGCGGGAAGGACAATAATCGAGCAGATGGGCTTTTCTTGGGCGTATGACCTGTCAACCCCGACCTGCTGTGCGATCATCGTCTTGGCGTGGGTGGCCTTTGCGGTCGCGGGGATCTGGGTCTGCGCTCCGGCGGTCGCGCTGCTCTGCCGCGCAGCGCCAGGATCCGAAGCCGCCCGCGGGCACAACGAGGTCGTTTCGTACTTTCTGTCGGCGGTGGGGGTGTTCTACGGGATCACGCTCGGCTTGATCGCGGTCGGCACGTGGACCTCCTTCAACGAGGTCGAGAGCCGTGTGTCGCACGAGGCTTCACAGATCGCCGCGCTCTACCGGGACCTCGACGGCTATCCCGAGCCGGTGCGGAGCGCCGCGCGCCGCGAGCTCCGCGAGTACACCGACTACGTGATCGAGCGGGCTTGGCCCGAGCAGCGCAAAGGCCGTGTGCCCCAGGGCGGGAACATCATCATCACCCGCCTCCAACAAGTCTTGAACCACTTCGAGCCGGCCACGCCGGGGCGCGAAGTGACCCACGCCGAGGCGTTGTCGAAGTTCAACGATCTGGTGACGGCCAGGCGGTTGCGGTTGCAGTCCGTGAGTGTGGGCCTCTCCGGGGCCATGTGGGCGTTGGTCCTGCTCGGTGGGGTCATCAGCGTTGGTGTGACGTGGCTCTTTGTGTGTGAATCACGGGCGGCGCACGCGCTGCTCGCGGGGATGATGGCCGCGCTCATCGGGCTGCTGATCTTCATCATGGTCGAGATGGACAGCCCCTTCCGGGGAAGTTTCGGCATTGGCCCCGACGCGTATGTGCTCGTACGCGATCAGGAGTTGGTCGAGCCGTGATTCGCCATTACCAGCGCACGACGATCTTTCCAAACTGGTCCGCCGCTTCGAGTCGCTCGTACGCGCGCCGGGCATCGGCAGCGTCGAAGACGTTGTCCACCGGAAGGGAGAGTGATCCCGCCCGGAAGAGGGCGGCGATCTCCCTGAATTCATCGTTGCTGCCCATGGTGGATCCCAGGATCCTGAGTTGATTCCAGAAGATGCGGGCCAGGTCGGTCGCGGCGTCTGGGCCGGAGGTGCAACCGGGCGTGGCGTAGGTGCCGCCCCGGGCCAGGCTCTTGATGCAGTTCAGGTGCGTGGCTTTGCCGCTGGAATCCACGGCCAGATCGACGCCGCGCTTGCCGGTCCATGACCGTATGTCCTTGGACCAGTCCTGCCCCGTGTCGTGGATGGTCGCCGCGGCCCCCAGTTGCCGGGCGCGTTCCAGTTTCCATGGATGCCGACTCGTGACCGCGACGGGGCACGCCAGGTGTCTGGCGATGGCCAGCGCCGCGACGGCCACGCCTCCGCCGATTCCGGTCACCAGCACGCTCTGGCCCGGCTTGAGGTTCGCCTTGGTGACCATCATGGAGTACGCCGTGAGCGTGCAGAGTCCGAAAGCCGCGGCAACGGCCGGGTCCGCCGACTCGCCAACCAGCGCGATGTTCGCAGCCGGAGCGAGGAACCGCTCCATGAACATGCCGTGATGATGTTCTCCGATGAGTTCGTACGCGGGGGCGAGCGTTGAACCGGGCGGATCATCCGGCCGAGATGGTGCACCGACTTCAACCGCGGCGTTCACGATGACGCGACGCCCGGCCCACCCGGCATCGACCCCCGGGCCGACGGCTTCAATCACGCCGCAGGCATCACACCCGGACACGCGCGGGTACGTCAGCGGCACTCCGGGAATGCCCTTGCCGACCCACAGATCCATGTGATTGAAGGCCGATGCCAGGGTACGGATCAGGACCTGACCCGGCCCTGGTTCGCTCGGGTCGGGCCAATCTGACACGAAAGAGATATTCGGAGAAACGGGTGAACCTTGCTTCGTGACAACAATGGCGCGCATGGCCCAAAGGTATCGCGTCGGTCGGCCGGGTCGGGAAGTTGTTCGGCGAACTATGCCAAAAAAAGTGCGGCCCGAGCGATGGGGGGCTGCTCGGGCCGCGGAGGGGGGAGCAAGTTATGAAGATTCAGTATAGACCGCTCACACGCGGGGTGTCAAGCAAAACCCGGTGAGAACACGAGGGCAATACATCAGAGGCCGAATACTTCGGTATCAGTCAGCTTTGGCAGGGGCAGCAGCGGGAGCGCTGTCGGTCGTGGTCGTGGGGACCGCATCGTGCTTCAGGCCGCGACGCTTGTCGCGGAGGCGACGGGACTTTCCGGTTCGCTCGCGGAGGTAGTACAGCTTGGCACGCCGGGCATCGCCACGCCGGACCATCTCGATATCCGCCACCATGGGCGAGTTGATCGGGAAGATACGCTCGACGCCGACTTCATCCACGATCTTACGGATAACGACCATCTCGTCGATGCCGCGGCCTTTGCGGGAAATGACCACGCCCTGAAAGGCCTGCTGACGCTCCTTCTCGCCCTCGACGATGCGGAACGACACGCTGATGGTGTCGCCGATACCGAACGAAATCACGTTCTTCTTGATGTGCGATGCGGAGATGGACTCGAGGAGTTGCTGGGACATGGGCGAATCTCGCTTCTGTGCCGGCGTGGATTGGCCACGACCGTGCCGGGATGGGTCGAGATATTAGGCCTTCCGGCGATCGAAGTCATGCTCTGAGTGTTTCGGGTGGCGCGACTGCGCTTGGTCCTCGGCATACTGAGGCATGACGCGGCGATTTTGTAAGGATTTTGATTGGAACAATGAAGTACTCGGTGTGGACTTCACAAAGGAACCGTGTAGACACGTGCAGTTCGTTCATGCGCTCGGGGGGAGCAGGTCCGGACGTCTCTCCCTTGTTCGCCTTCGGCGCTCTTCAAGCCGCCACTCGGCAACTCGGCCATGGTCACCGCTGAGGAGTACTTCAGGAACGACGGCTCCCATCCATTCTCTTGGTTTGGTGAAATGGGGGCAGTCGAGGAGCCGCTCGCCCCGCTCGCCCGCGGGCGAGAAGCTGTCCTGCGCGTTCGAGTCCTGGTCCCCCAGCACCCCGGGCAGGAGCCTCGCTACTGCGTCGATCAGCACCATCGCGGCGAGTTCGCCGCCGGAGAGGATGTAATCGCCGATGCTGATCTCGAGCGGCGCGAGACGTTCAATGACGCGCTCGTCGATGCCTTCATAGTGCCCGGCGATGAGCAGGAGCCTCGCCTCATGGGAGAGTTCCTCGACCAGGGCCTGGGTCAAGGGCCTGCCCTGCGGCGTCAGCAGCACCCGCCTCGCGGGCCGTGGGTCCATCGCTTCGACCGCGGCCACCGCATCCCACACCGGTTGGCACATCATCACCATCCCGGGGCCGCCGCCGAAGGGGCGGTCGTCGGTCTTCTTGTGCTTGTTCTGCGAATACGCACGGATGTCCGTGGCGATGATCTCCACGGCTCCGGCGGCGACCGCCCGCCCGGGGATGCTGACGGCCAGTGCTGCCGGCGGCACCGGGGTGAACATCTCCGTGAAGGTTGTCAGAACATCGATACGCAGAGGCATGTGCTAAGAGCGTATCAACACTCACCCGCTTCCCACTTGAGGAAGAAGAACTCCACATCGCCGCCATCGACACCGCCGTCGGTGTTCACATCCGCGGCTGAGTCGCCTGCTTCCCAGTCGAGGAAGAAGGCTTCCACATCGCCGCCATCCACTCCGCCGTCCTGGTTGTAGTCGGCGATGCAGTTCGAGGGTGGAGTGGTGTTGCCGATGTAGAGCACGATGTTGTACCCCTCATCGACGCTGTTCACGTCTCCGCCGGTGGCGGTCGGGTCTCGGAACTGTCCATCACCATCCACGTCGTAGACAATGCGGGCCGAGAGGACCAGGCCGCCGAGGTGGATCGGTGAGTCGGTCGGCAGACCCGCGTTGGCCGTGTTGTTCCACGGGTGCTGCATCGCGCTGGCCGACCAGACCGAGGCCGATGAGATCGAATCCGTATCGGCCAGGTTGAGGGCTGTCACTTTGTAGTCTCGGCCCGAGTTCGCGCCGCGGAAGACCTGCCCGGATTCGAGCGCGACATCGAGGCGATAGCAGAAGGTATCGGGGTTGAGAACGGCACGAACCAGGACAAGTTTGTTCTCGTTCTGAATCACGGGGCCGATGCGTTTCTTCAAACTGGCGCTGGCGATGAAGTAGGCGTTGCCCGCGCTGTCAAACGTCGGTGAAGAGATGGAAGGGCCGGCCTGCCCGGTGCCCAGATCGGCGAGGGATGTCAACCTTCCGATCGGCGCATCGAGGTGATCGATCACACCGTCCCCTTCGCCCGCATCGCCCGTGCCCGGAGCGCCGTCCGCCCCGTAATCGCCGGTCAGGTCCTTGCCCGTTCCGTTGGCCGAGTTGACCCAACCGATCGTGGTCCACGAGGGCGTGCTGTTCGGGTTCGAGGGGTCAAACCGTACCGCCGCGATGGCGTTGAAGGGGTTGGCCGCGATCCCGATCGAGCCGTTGTACAGCACCGCCGCGGCGATAGCCCTGCCCTGCTGATCGAGCGTGGTGGTCACCGGTGAACTGCCGCCGCGGAACGTCACCTGGCTGTCGTAACTGCGAAAATCCCCACCCCCCAGCGGCCAGGCGAACGCATCGCAGGCGTCGAGCAGCGTTGTGGGCATCTGGAGAGTGCGTGCCGCGGTCACAGCGCCTGTGGCATCCAGACCAAAGACGCTGATGGCGTCTGTTTTGCCGCCGCCGCTGGTATGGCGGGAGAGCACGGCCCCGGTGGCGACCGATCCACTGAAGACCGCCCGTCCACTCACGCCGATGCCGCCCCGATGGTCCGTGGTGTTCGGACGGTGCGCGGCGGAACTGACCATCGTGTTGGCCGGGTTCTCCGAGCGCAGATTGCCAAGAAAGTCGGCCCCGATGAGGAACGGTCTGCCGGCCAGTTCGGCGGGGATGAGCGAGGGCGTGTTGTGCGTGACCGTCGCCCGCTGCATCACCCAATCGGTCGCGGCGGGCTGTGCCCCGCCCGTATCGTCGATCACGTTCTGGGTTGAGTTCCGAAGGCCGATACGCACTCGGAAGTAGTTGTCACCACGAAGAACGTTCGTCGTCGGTCCTGTCGCGCCAAAGCCGTCCGCGCGGAAGCAGACATTCCCGTCGGCATCGATCCCGCCGTACCCGAACTGAGAACGGTCGGTCATGTTGAACGCGCCATTCACAGCGGCGCTGACGCGGGTGACGTAGAGGCGGCCGGGATCCGCGGGGTCGTAGGCGACCTGCGATCCGAAGATCTGATTGGTGAAGACGTTGGTCGCGCTCACCAGCACCTCATCAAAGTCCATGTGACCGATGCCGAACACGGTGGGCGAGCCCGTCGGGGTGATAGGTTGAATGAGCGCAGCGTCGTTGTCCGTCGGGTGAACGCCCCCTCCGGGAGCGGTCCAGAGCGAGTACGTAGAGGCCGGATAGGTCGCTCCCGGCCGCGATGTCGGGCTGATCGAACTCGCGCCGTTGAGGGATGTGAACCGGGTGTTCGGATTCGTGCGTCCCGACTTCACCACGGGTGCGATGCCGAACCGTGTTCCCGAGGCAGTGATCAACGGCACCAGGTCCACGATGTAGTTGGCGCGGACCTGGCTGCCAGTCCACGGGCTGAGCGCATCACCGGGAAGCCCGTTGCCCCCGTTCGCATTACGGGAAACGCTGTCCTGGGCCATCACGCCGACAGGCAACCCCGAGCACAGCGCGATAAAGGCAGCGATCCGGATACGGCGGTTGGTGATCTGATTCATCATGACTTTCGCCCGAGAAACACACGGGTCGGTGTGGTGCAGATACGAACATGATACGGGCAAACCACCCCGGATGAAAGACCAAAATCGCGCACAAGTGCCCGAATCGATCCGCAGCGCCTGTCCATTCCGTCCGTGGCGGTTGTGTTTCAGCGTCCGTACTGAGTTATTGTTCGGTCAGAGTTCCGGCGCGAAACCCCGCCGCATCGTGTTCTCCGTAGAGCATCTCGGCTCGACAAACTGGAGAAGATAATCCGCCCCGCCCGCCTTGCTCCCGACGCCGCTCATCCCGAACCCGCCAAAAGGCTGGCGGGCGACCAGGGCGCCCGTGATGCCGCGGTTGATGTAGAGATTGCCAACCCGGAACTCCCGCTTGGCCTTCTCGATGTGGCTTGGCTTTCGGGTGAAAACGCCTCCGGTCAGTTTGTACACGCTCTCGTTGGCGAGGGAGAGCGCGGCATCGAAGGATGGCGCGTGCATGATCGCCAACACCGGGCCGAAGACTTCCTCGCGTGCCAGGCGATGGCTCGGCAGAACGCCGGAAAAGATGTGCGGGCCGATGAATGCCCGGCCCGTCGCCGCGGCGGCGGGGGGCACGTCCATCGCCAGTTCAAGGCGGCTGACCGTACGGGCCTCATCCGCGAACGAGAGAATCTTGGTCCTTGCCTCTTCATCGATCACGGGGCCGACATCCGTGCCCGGCAGAAGGGGGTCGCCGATGGTGAGGGCGCGCGTTGCTTCGACGAGGCGCTTCGTGAAGGCCGTGATCGTCGGGCCGGCGGCACCCTCCGGATCCACCACGATCACGCGTGAGCACGCCGAACACTTCTGCCCCTGGAAGCCGAAGGCGGATTGACGAACGCCCAGGACAGCCTCATCATGGTCGGCGCTGGTATCGACGATCAGGGCATTCTTGCCGCCCATCTCGCAGATCACCCGCTTCACGTGCGTGGCGCGGCCTCGCAGCAAGGGATCGACGAACGGCGATCCCGGTGCCGACGCGGTCAGGATGTCCAGCCCCACATCGCGCGAACCCGTGAAGGCGACGAGGGCGATACGGGGATCTCGAACCAGGGCGGCGCCCGTGGTCTCCCCCGGCGCTGGGCAGAAGTGCAGCACCTCCCGCGGCACGCCCGCTTCCCACAGGATGTCGCACAGGATGCTCGCGATACCCGGGGTCTGCTCCGCCGGTTTCACGATCGCGGTGTTGCCCGTCACGAGCGCCGCGACGGTCATGCCGCAGGTAATGGCAAGGGGGAAGTTCCAGGGGCTGATGACCACCGCCACTCCTCGGGGCTGGTACCACACCTCATCCAGTTCTCCGATGAAGCGTCCCAGGCGGGCACGCTCGAACATGGGGACCGCCAACCTGGCGTAGTACTCGCAGAAATCGATCGCCTCGCACACGTCGGCATCGGCCTCGCGCCAGGTCTTGCCGCTCTCCTTGATCATGACGCCCGCAAGTCCGTCGCGCTGCTGACGCATGCGGCGGGCGACGCGGACGAGGACGGCGGCGCGCGTGCGAGGGTCGGTGTCGCGCCACTGGGCGAAGGCGGCCTGGGCCTTGTCGACCATTCGCTTCGCGTCGTCGGGCGTCTTGTCGTTGGCGATCTTCGGGACGGTGGCGCCGGAGACGGCGCGGGCGAATGCCTCGCGCTGGGAGGCCTTGGAGAAGTCGCGCATCGGCTCGGGGTAGAACGGGCGCTCCTCGGGGACGCCCTTGACGGCGGGGAGCTGGGGGGGGGGGTCGGGCGCGCCGGGGGGGGGGGGGG
>DDSA01000154.1 GCA_002343715.1 Phycisphaerales bacterium UBA2402
GTATTAGGAGGAGAGAGACAAGACACTACAAACATGCCACACGGTTTTGTCGTTGCCAACCTTTTTTACTGATTTTGTCGAAAATTCTTCAAATACCGGCCTAAGTGGTTATGCCATCTCAACTTACTGGGTGTTCTGGCGTGTGTGGAGGGGGCAAAGAAAGCCAAAAATCAAGAAAATCCTAACAATAAACGTACAGACAAGCGTACATCAGTGCGTTTGGACTACACTTCCGTCAACGTCAAAATGGGAGATTGATCACATGAAAGCACGTGCAGCGGTAGTTCTCTGTGGCTCTGGACGGGCTGATGGGAGCGAGATCCACGAATCGGTCTGCGTGTTGGTGCACCTCAGCAGACTCGGGGCGGAGTTCAGGTGTTTCGCACCGGATGCGCCGCAAGCAGAGACAGTGAATCACGCGACAGGCAAAGTCACACCCGGACAAACTCGAAACATGTTGGTGGAGTCCGCCCGCATTAGTCGAGGTGAAATTGCTCCGCTCTCTGAACTCTCCGAAGCGACGTACGACGCCGTGATTTTTCCGGGTGGATTCGGGGCGGCCAAGAACCTCTGCAACTTCGCTTCGAAAGGGGCGGACTGTGATGTGTTACCAGATGTGGCGAGGGTGATCCGTGCTTTTCACGATTCCAAGAAGCCGATCGGCGCATGCTGCATCGCGCCGGTCATCGTCGCAAGGGTTCTCGGAACTCGGATGAACGGTCCCGGCTGCACAGTCACCATCGGCACTGATGAGAAGACCGCGGCCGCGATCGGCACCATGGGTTCGAAGCACGCGGCCAGGGGAGTCACCGATGCGTTCACCGACACTTCTCATCTGGTGGTCACGACGCCCGCGTACATGTTTGATGCCACACCGTATCAGGTGTTTGAGGGGATCGGGAAGATGGTCGAGGGTGTGCTGAGTCAGATCAAGGTGAAATAAGACTCAGTGCCGCGATGCCGCGGCACGCTCCGCCCGTGGCCATGCTTGTCAAGCAACACCGTCCCCGCAACCTCGACTGGCATCATGCCGGCCCGATGCTGTTCGGCGATTGGGGGACCAGCCGGCTCTATGTCCTGGGTCTGGCGTTCTACTACACCGCGCACGCATCGGTGATTTATCTGGCGGTGATGTCGGTGCTCATGGCGGTGGTAGCCTGGGCGTACACCATCATCTGTCGCTGCTTCCCGGAGGGGGGAGGCGTCTATACCGCGGCCAGGCAACTCAGCCCGTTGCTCGGTGTGATCGGTGCCACGCTCCTCTTGTGCGACTTCATCGTGACGGCGGCGCTCTCGGCGGTTGAGGCGTTCCACTATTTCGGTCTCTCGCACGGCTGGGTCGTGCCGGCATCCATCGGGACCATCATCGCGATCGGGATCGTCAACTGGTTCGGGGCCCGCAGCGCGGGGCGGGTCGCGCTCGTGATCGCGTTGCTGGCCATCGGTCTGTCCTTTTTAATCGGTTTGTTGTGTGTGCCGTTTCTTCCCGATGGTTTCAGGACGATCACAGCGAATCCCCCGGGTCTGGATACCACGCTCGCACGGTGGGATGCTTTCGTGCGGATCGTGCTCGCCCTCTCCGGGGTGGAGGCCGTGGCGAACATGACTGGCCTGATGAAGCAGCCTGTGGCTTCGACCGCGAAGAAAACCATCTGGCCCGTGCTGATCGAGGTGGTCACGCTCAACTTCATCTTCGGCATCGCGCTCAGCGGGCTGCCGGCTCTGCGGGATATCGCGCAACCCGATCACATCACCTATGAAGTCCTTGGCGGCGCGGCGGGCGGGGCCATCCCGGCTTCCGTGCTTGAGTACCGCGACACCGCGGTCCGTCTGATCGCCGAAGCGGTGGGCGGGCACGCCTTTGGCGCAGCGGGTGGTCACGTGCTCGGCATCGTCGCCGGCATCGTGTTCGGCCTGCTGCTGCTTTCGGCGGTGAACACGGCGGTGATGGCGATGGTGTCGGTGCTCTTCGCGCTTTCGCAGGACCGCGAACTCCCCGCGGGTCTCTCGAAACTCAACTACTCGGGGGTGCCGTGGATCGGTCTGATCCTCGCGTGCATCCTGCCCGCGGTGGTGCTCTCCTTCGTGTCCGACGTCAAGACCCTCAGCGAGATGTATGCCATCGGCGTGGTAGGAGCAATCTCGATCAACGTGTGCAGTTGCGCATGGAATCGGTCGTTGTCGATCGCGGTCTGGGAACGCCGGTCGCTCTGGTCGCTGGCCGGGGTCATGGTCTTGATCGAAGCAACGATCATCGTGAACAAGCCCAAGGCCACAATCTTTGCCGGGATCGTCATCGGGTCGGTGCTCGCGGTGCGTTACGTCCTGGGTCGAGTCGCGAAGCAGGAAGCGGTGCCCGAACCCGCGGCGGGGTGGATGTCCGAGATCGGGCAGTTGGTGAAGATCGATCCGCGCAAGCCCCGCATCATGCTCGCCGCGCGCGGACGCGACAACGCCGAGTTCGCCGTGGACCTTGCACGACGACGCGGCGCTGTCCTTTTCGCCGTTTTCGTTCGCGTGCTTCGCGTCATGGACCTGCAGCCCGGCAGGCCGCCGCGCGTGGAGGACGACCCGGAGGCTCAGGAGGCACTGGGAACCGTCGTCGTTCTGGCCAAGCAAGCGGGCGTGCAGTGCTACCCGATCTACATCACCGCCACCGACATCGCCGATGAAATTCTTGATTACACCGTGACCTTCAACTGCGACACGCTCATCCTGGGCAAGAGCCGTCGGTCGGCTTTCTCCCGTGCCGTTGCGGGCAACGTCATCACGAAAGTCGCGGCCCACCTACCGGAGGGTGTCTCCCTTGTGACCCGTGCGGGAAGGGATGACTCGCCGGTGGCGTGAGTCTCCTACACGCCGCGGCGGATCGGCTCGGCCCGTCCGTATGTCCATGCACGCCAGATCCATTCCAGAGGCCCGAATCTGTAGCGGGAGAGCCACAGATGGCTCACCACCATCTGCACCCCATAGACGACAAGCGACAGGAGCAGCAGTTCCGCCCGGCCCACCGAGGCGAACTTCGCCAGACCCCAGTGGTACATGATGAACGTCATGACCACGGTCTGTGTGAGGTAGTTGGTGAAGGCCATCCGTCCCGTCACGGCGAAGGCCCGTCCCACAGCGCCCATCGACCGCGATTGCGCCACCAGTGCCATGCAGCCGATGTACCCGAGGCTCAGCGCCGGTCCCAGCAATGTCAGCAGCATCGCCGAAAGCGCCAGGCCGCCCGCGCCCTCGATCATGTGCGGCACCAGTGTCGACATCATCGCGCCCGGCACGCCCACGGCCAGACCGATCGTCGCCATGCGGCGGTGCCACGCGCTCCGATCGGCGTCGAGTACACCGAGCTTCGCCGCGCCGGCGCCGAACATGAACATCGCCATGATGTGCCAGCCGAACGTGAACCCCGTGACCAAGAGCATCATCAACCACGAGAAACATCGCATCAACAGCGCCTGGGAGTACGGGCCGTGCCTGTAGACCTCGATCTCTGTCTCACGCCACACGGGGCTGCTCGGATCGCCCATCCGACCGGAGGCCATTTCGTTCCAGAAACGCTCCATCGGCGTCCGAGGCTCACTCGGGAGTGAACCCTCATCATCCTGCTTCGGCGTGCCCGCGGTCGCGTCGGATGTTGATGGAACCGACTCGGGATCGACCGGGGACTGCTGCTGCGCGGCTTGCTGCGCGGCGGAACTCATCGCGGACAAACCGGCGAACCCGGTCATGCACATGGTGGAGACGAGCAGGAGAACGCCGCCGGTGATGAACAGCGTCTGTGCCCGTGCGCGGATGAAGACAAGCAGCAGCATCCCGATGGTGCCGTAGAGAAAGAGAATGTCACCGTACCACAGCAGCGTGGCGTGCAGCAATCCAACGATGATCAGGAACGAAAGGCGTCTGACGCCGAACCATCCGGCGGATCGCCCGGAGGCTCGCACCCTTTCCAGTTGCAGCGCCAGCCCGTAACCGAAGAGCATCGAAAAAATAGGGTAGAACTTCCCCTCGGCGAAGGTGTGAACGATGAACCACGCCGTTCGATCAATAAACGAGGCATCGGCAGGGCCTTTGGGATTCATCACGTCGCCGAACGGCAGGGCGAAGAACATCGCGTTGACGCAGAGGATGCCCAGAAGCGCCAGCCCGCGGGCCGCGTCGAGCGTGATGAGTCGGGCACCCGGTTCGGCCGGTTTCGAGCCTCCCGGGCTGTCCGCGGAAGCGGGAATCAGGCTTCCGGGATCACTTTCGGTTGGTGCGTGATTGGTGGGCATGCGGCTGTCTATCGGAATCGGGGTCGGTATCTTGCAGAGGTCTGTTGAGCAGAGCGGCGGTGAACATCCTGCCGGTGCTGTCACGCTCCCAGGTCGAAGATGGGCCGTGCCGCCGCTCGTAGTGCTCCCACAACTCGAACCAGTAACTGCGGAATGCGTGCACGCCAAACGGCGCAAAGTGTCGATGCACCCGCTTCATCACCTGAGCCGAACTGCCCTTGAATCCAAGTATCTTCCTCCCATGTCGCACGCTCTCGGTGTCGAGCGGGAGGCGGCTGTACCTGCCCAGCAACTGCATGATGTTGGCTGCGGCGTAGGGACCGATGCCCGGCAACTCCACGAGGTACGCGAAGAGGTCATCGTCGGAGGTGGAAGGGCTTTCGATCAGCGCGAGATCAATCCCGCCGCGTCGGGCCGGGGCACGGAAGCGGCGGGCGAGTTCCACGATCCGACCGTCGCGGTAGCCCACGCGGCACCTGGCCCGCAGTGTTTGTGGGCGGGTGCGGGCGACTTTCGCCGGGACGGGAAACGTCGCGGCATCGACATCGCCTTCACCCAGCACCTGGCACAGCCGCAGGTTCATCTGCACGGTGCTCGGCCAGGTGACATTGCAACTCGTGACTGTCTTGATGACATCCTCAAAGAGCGTGGGGGAGCGAAACAGCCTTCCCCGGCCCGATCTGGCGAATCGCGGATCAGCCCGATGAAAGTTCCGGATGGTCGCTTCATCTTCATCGAGACGAAGCATCCGAACGATCTGACGGATTGCTTCTCGCCGCGCCCCGGCCCGCAAGGCGCGTGAGAGCGCGAGCCTGAGCGAACCTCCTGTGCCTCCGGGCTGATGGATGCAGATCAGCACAGGCCCATCCGACAACAGCAGCGGGCGTACCAGGGATTGTTCCGCGACCATCCAGCGGTTTGGAGCAAGTAAAAAGTATCCGTACGAACAGGCATCCCGGGCTAGGTCATAGTCGGACGGTGTGGAAAGTGTCAACGTCGGCATGGAGGTGATGAGATGGAAGGCGGTCTAACCACGAGGCTACGCTAGGCCGCCGAAGCAAACCGTAGAAGTGCCGATTGATTGGAATCGGTCGGGTCTTCATGATGAAATCGGCACAAGGTGAATTTCATGGGTCTCTTTTCACGTTCGGCTCAACGTAGTATGAGCAAGCCAATACACGTCACGGCAGCGGTCACGGCTTTATGTTCCCCAACCGCGTTTGCCATCGTCGATGCGTACGAACTCAGTACCTCCATCTCCATACCTGCCCAACCCTCGGAGGCACCCTCGACGGAGGGGGACTCCGCCGCGGCGTCGATCGATGCGAGCGGCCCGAAACTCGAGTGCACGATCGCACCGTACATCTGGCTCACCAGTTTTTCAGGCGATCTCATGATCCGCGGCATCAACTTCGATGTTGATGCTTCCTTCTTCGACATCGTGGATAACACGGAAACCGTCCTGGGTCTGATGGGCGCTGTCGATCTGGTCTACGACAAGTGGGTCTTTCAGTTCAGCGGGGCCTGGACCAGGGCGGAGGTCGAGCGAGCTCGATCGCTGAACCCCAACCTGAACGTCAGCGGCGACCTTCGCGTCGACACCACCTGGCTCGAACTCTTCGGCGGGTATCGTTTCATCGATCAACCGATGAGCGACAAGCCCGAGGATCAGCGTCGATGGAGGCTCGATGGGTTTGCGGGTGGGCGGCTGTCGATCATCGACGCGGAGGCCAGCGTCTCGAGCAATGTGTTCGTGACACTTCCCGATGGATCGACCATCGAGGCCGGACGCACCCGCCGGCGTGATATGTCCGAAACCTGGCTCGAACCCTACGTCGGCGCGCGGTTCGGGGCAGACCTGAGCGAGCACTGGAGAACCGAAATCAGAGGCGATGTCGGCGGCTTCGGTATCGACGGGAGCGATTTTTCATGGCAAGCGGCGGCGGTGATCGGGTACCGGTGGGATTTTCACAACTGGAGTCTCACCGCGTTCGGCGGCTACCGCGCGTTGAGCCAGGATTACAGCAACGGCGGTTTCGGCTGGGACATGATCGTGCACGGGCCGATCATCGGTGTCGGCTTCTCGTTCTGAGATTACGCCGTGAGACCGCGTGAGTCCTTCACCCCGAGCGTGGCGTAGATGTCCCGCGTCGCGGTGGAGCGGTTGAGTGTGTAGAAGTGCAGCCCGGCCACGTTGTGGTCGAGTAGGTCGCGGCACTGCTCGGTGGCCCAGTGGACACCGACGCGCCTCACCGCGTCTTCATCGCCGCCTGTCCGGTTGATGGCGCGGATCAACGGTGCCGGGTAGCGTGCCCCCAGCGCGAGTTCGGCCATGCGTTTCATGCCGGTCGCGGACGTGATGGGCATGATCCCAGCGATGATGGGGACCCGGATCCCCGCGAGTTCGCACCTGGCGCGGAAGTCGTAGAAATCCCGGTTGTCAAAGAAGAGTTGGGTGATGATGAAATCAGCGCCGGCGTCCACCTTGGCCTTCAGACGGTCCATCTCAACCAGCCGGTTGGGGGTCTCGGCGTGGCCCTCGGGATAACCCGCGACCCCGATCCCGAATCCGCGTTTGTCCTTGTGCAAACTCCGGGTATTGAACCGGCGGATGAACTCGACGAGTTGGGCCGCGTAGCGGAAGGCCCGCCACGGGTTCTCCCCCGCCGCAAGACCCTTGGGAACATCACCCCTGAGCGTCATGATGTTGCTGATCCCAGCCTGTGCATAGCGGGTCAGGATCGCCTCGATCTCACCTTCATCATGCCCGACACACGTCAGGTGCGGGATCGGGTCGAGGCTGGTCGTGGTCTTTAGCTTGACCACCAGTTCGTGCGTCAGTTCGCGTGTGCCGCCACCCGCGCCGTACGTGGCCGAAACGAAGGACGGGCGCAGCGGTTCCAGCGCCGCGATGTGCTCAAAGAGTTCCGCCGCGGCTTCGGCGGACTTGGGCGGGAAGAACTCGAAGGAGAAGGTCGTCCCGTGGGTGGCGAAGATGTCCTTGATGTGCATCCGTGCGTTCCGGCGGGTCAGGAAAGGGAGTGAAGGGTCAATCGGTCAGTCAAAGACAATGGTCCTGTTACAAGCCACAATAGTTTGGTCGTTCAGGTGCAGCCGCACGGATCGGGCCAGAACGACCCGTTCGAGATCTCGTCCTTTACGGATCAGACTCTGCACATTGTCCCGGTGGCCGACTGGAGCCGTCTGCTGCGCAATGATCGGCCCCTGGTCAAGTGATTCGGTGACGTAATGGCTTGTCGCCCCGATGAGCTTGACACCCCGCTCAAAGGCCTGATGGTAAGGTCGTGGCCCGGCGAAGGCCGGGAGAAACGAGTGGTGGATGTTGATGATACCGTTTGGGTAGGCCGCGACGAACGCGGGAGACAGCACCTGCATGTACCTGGCCAGCACGATGAGTTCGGCCCTCGACTCGCGGATCAGTCTCAGGAGCGTCTGTTCCTGTTCCGACTTGTCGGGGCCTGTCACGCACCGAAAAGGCACACCGGCGCTCTCCGCGATCGGTCGCAGGTCCTCATGGTTGCTCAGCACGAGGGGGATTTCGCAGGCCAGTTCGCCCGCCTTCCAGCGGAAGAGAAGATCGTGAAGGCAGTGTCCTTCCCTGCTGGCAAGGATCACCACGCGGCGCAGATCCCCGCCCCAGCGCACACTCCAGTCCATCGAGAAGCGGGCCGCCAGTGGCGACCAGGCCGGGCCGAAGGAGAGGCGGGAAAGACCAAAACCTTCGGCCTCAACCTCCACGCGCATGAAGAACCAGCCGGTGGAGTCATCGGTGTGTTGGTCCAGTTCGACAATATTCCCCGCGTGCTGCGCGATGAACGCCGATACCGCCGCGATGATGCCGCGGGTGTCGGTGCAGGAAATAAGCAGACGGATCGTCTCGGCGGGCATCGTTGCAAGCGGCCCGCGGCCGTCTTCGGGCCGCGAGCCGTCTGATTGCTGAAAGGTCGAGCGGGTCGCTGCCCCGCATGAGGGGAGAAGCAACCTCCCTCAAACACTGATCGAGTGCAGAATCCTGCGGCCCCGGGGTATTAGTAACGGTAGTGATCCGGCTTGAACGGACCATCGATGCTGACGCCCAGGTACGACGCCTGATCGTCACGCAGGCGTGTGAGTTTGACGCCAAGCTTGTCGAGGTGCAGCCGCGCGACCATCTCGTCGAGTTTCTTGGGAAGGGTGTAGACCTTGCCCGTCTGGTAGGTGATCCCGGCGAGGGTGGGTTTGCCGTTCGCGCTCGCCCACAGGTCCATCTGGGCCACGACCTGGTTCGTAAACGAGGCGGACATGACGAAAGAGGGGTGCCCGGTGGCGCAACCCAGGTTCATCAGACGGCCCTCGGCCAATACAAGAATCGACCGTTCCCGGCGGCCGCCCTCGGCGGGAAAAACGAACTCGTCGTACTGCGGCTTGATATTGATCCGCTTGACCCCGGGGTGCTTTGCCAGCCCGGCCATGTCGATCTCGTTATCGAAGTGGCCGATGTTGGCCACGATCGCCTTGTCCTTCATCAGCCGCATCTGATCCACGGTGATGACGTTTTTGTTGCCCGTGGCGGTGATGAAAATATCGGCGGTGGGCAGGATGTCTTCGAGGGTTGTGACCTGGTACCCCTCCATCGCGGCCTGCAGGGCGCAGATCGGGTCGATCTCGGTGACCACGACGCGCGCCCCCTGGCCCTTGAGGGCCTGGCAGCATCCCTTACCAACGTCCCCGTACCCGAGCACCACGGCGACCTTGCCGCTGAGCATCACGTCGGTGGCGCGGTTGAGGCCGTCCACCAGCGAGTGACGGCAGCCGTAGAGGTTGTCGAACTTGCTCTT
>DDSA01000103.1 GCA_002343715.1 Phycisphaerales bacterium UBA2402
CCTCCGCCGCCCGCCCACGTCGCGTCGGCGTTGCCGCCGTTGGCGACGAATGAACCGGAGCCGGAGAGCGATTCGCAATCGATCCAGAGGCCGCCGCCAGCGCCGCCGCCCGATTCGGCCCCGCCGTTCAAGCCCGAGGCGGTGGCGGTCCCATCATGTTGGAAGTTGCCGCCGATGATGAGCCGGATGGCCCCGCCGCCCGCGCCGCCCAACGCGGAGTTGTCGCGACCGCCGCCCGAGCCCATGTCGCTGGGCTGTGTGATGGACCCGTGGCAGGTGCCACCCGGAGCATCGTTGCAGTTCTCACGTGACCGCCCGCCGGCACCGCCGTGTCCGCCGCCGGCGGCACATGTAAAACTCGGTCCTCCCATGCCCGCGCCCGGGCCGGTGCCGGAGGAATACCCCCGCCCCGATGCGTCGATCCGGCTCGCCACGAGCGAGCCCGAGGCTCCCTGCACGACCACATCACCCGACACCATCAGGTGCATGCCGAACCGTTCTGCCCCATCAACCGTGTACTGGAAGCCCGCGGCGTGAGTGATGATGCCGGGCTGGTTTCCGGCGCTGCGCTCGACGGTGAGGGACGCGATGGAGTGGCGTCCGTTGACCGTCAGCGTCGTGCCGCGGACGGTGATCTCGGCGGTGGCGATGGGCACGACGCCGATCAACGTGTCGCCCGGGTTGATCGTCGCGGGAGCGGTGATGAGCACCGGCTGCGCTGCGGCCGCGGAAAAAATGAAGGCCGGGAGGAGCACGACGAGGTGGCGGATCGAGCGCATCGACGGTCCCTTTCCAAGTCAGAACTGCGAGACACAACCGGGCAGACAGGTTCGCCCGGCTGTCGGTTCGATGATACCAAAAAGGCCCGACTTTTCAATAGAAAAATCGGGCCGGTTCGGATCTTGATGGAACTCGACAGCCTTCGACCAGAGCCGTCTTCATTGACTCTTCAACTCCCGTGAAGAGAGCGATGACAAGGCACACGCGGCAGGTTCGTCGACACCTCTTGAAGAATCTGGTGTAACCAACAGTGCGGACGTACTCCCGCGCTCTTCACGCCGGACTCGCAACCGCCCCCGGCGGAATCTCCGGCTCCTCGCGGCTCTCCGCGGCGGGGGCCTTGCGGGGTTCGGAAGTGGTCGATTCGATGGTCGGTTTGGTGATCTGCTCGCCTCGCATCAGGCGGTCCACTTCGTCGCCGGTCAGCGTCTCGTACTTGGTGAGCGCCTCGGCGACGGAGACGACCTTCTCCCAGTTCTCGTCGAGCATCTTCCGTGCGAACTCGTAGGCCTCATCGGCGAGGCGCTTCACCTCGGCGTCGATGATGGTGGCGGTCTCGTCGGAATAGTCCTTCTCCGGCATGTACATCTCGCGGGTATCGCTCCCGGCGTAGCGGACGAAGCCGAGTTTGGGGCTCATGCCCCATTCCTCGATCATGGTGCGGGCGATGCGCGTCACCTGGGCGATGTCCATGGATGCGCCGCTGGAGACATCGCCCACAGCGCGCTCCTCGGCGATGCGGCCGCCGCAGGCGATGCGCATCTGAGCCTGGAGCCACTTGACGGAGTAGCCCATGCGGTCCTTCTCGGGCAGGCCGAAGGTGGCCCCGCCGGTGCCGCCGCGTGGGATGATCGTGACCTTGTGCAGCGGGTCGGCGTCCTTGAGCAGCACCTGCAGCACGGCGTGGCCCGCCTCGTGATAGGCGACCAGGCGAGTCTCCTCCTTGTCGCGGGCGCGGCTCTTCTTGCTGCGGCCCCACTTGACCTTGTCGCGGGCCTCTTCGAGATCCTCGTGCTCGACAAAGTCCTTGTTCGTCATGGTGGCCGAGATGGCCGCCTCGTTGATGATCGCGGCGAGGTCGGCTCCGCTGAACATGGGCGTGCCCCTGGCGATCTTCTCGAGGTCCACGGTGGGGCTGAGTTTCACCTTCTTCGCGTGGACGCGGAGGATCTCCATGCGGCCCTTCACATCGGGCAGGGGCACCGTGACCTGGCGGTCGAAGCGGCCCGGGCGGATCAGCGCGGGGTCGAGCACATCGGCCCGGTTGGTCGCGGCGATGACGATCACGCCGTCGCTGGGAGTGAAGCCGTCCATCTCGACGAGGATGGCGTTGAGGGTCTGCTCGCGCTCATCGTGGCCGCCGGTGGTGAAGCCGCTGCCCCGGCGGCGGCCCACGGCGTCGATTTCATCGAGGAAGATGATGCAGGGGGAGGATTCCTTGGCCTGCTTGAAGAGGTCGCGCACGCGGCTGGCCCCCACGCCCACGAACATCTCGACAAAGTCCGAGCCGGAGATGGAAAAGAAGGGCACATCGGCCTCGCCCGCGATGGCCTTGGCCAGCAGCGTCTTGCCGCAGCCCGGCTCGCCGATGAGCAGCACGCCCCGGGGGATGCGCCCGCCCAGCCGGGCGAACTTCTTGGGGTTCTTGAGGAACTCGATGATCTCGGCCACCTCGTCCTTGGCCTCGTCGATGCCCGCGACATCGGCGAAGGTGACGCCGGTCATCTCCTTGTTCAGGGTGCGGTGACGCGACTTGCCGAACGAGCCGAGCATCCCCGCGCCGGGGCCGCCCGCCCGCATCGCCCGCGCGACCATGAACCAGATGATGAAAATGAGCAGGATGAAGGGGCCGAAGAAGAAGAGGAACTGCGTCCACTCGCTGGCCCGCTGCACGTTGGCCCGGCCGTTGGTGATGCGGATGACCTCCTCGGCGATGGCCTTGCCCGCCGGGCCGTTGAGGGGGATGGCGATCGTGGAAGCGGGGGCGCCCGAGTTGTCGGGCAGTTTCTTGGCGATGACCATGTCCTCGCGGATCACCACCGAGTTGTCCACGATCTGGTTGCCCTTCCACAGGTTGCGGAACTCGTCGAGCGTGGACTTCGTCCCCGCGCTGGGGCTGTTGAACATCATGAAGATGATCAGGCCCACGAGGATGAGCGACACCACCCCGAACATGCCGCGGGACGGGGGGGGCGTCGCCGGCTGGGGCTTGCGGGGTTCCTGGCCGTTGCCGTTGGCGGGCTGTTTGCGCTGCGGCTGGTTGCCGCGGCGGGAGCCGCCCTCCTGGGCCGCGTGCGAGAGGATCGAAAGGGCGCCTTCGCCGGTCTTCGGTGGTTGTGATGGGGTGAGGGGCATGTGGTGTGTGGACCGCTGTGGACCGACCACGTACTTTCGGTTCGTAGGCCGGGCGGATGCAGTTGCCGGCATCAGGGTACGCGAGCGGATCACCATACAGGGGTACGCCGATGGGTAGGTGTGTGTTCGTCAACGTGTGTGCGCCGGCCCGCCCGCCAGGCAGGGTTACCGAATCGTTGAACTTGTTCAGGGGTTGTTCATTCGCCGATGTCCGTCATAGGTCGGGAAGCGAGTCGTGCGATGTTGCCCGGGCGCGTGGAATGGTGGAGTGTGATACGACTACGCTCCCGTACTGTGCCACCCGCGAGATCAGCAGCGGAAATGTTGAGGTTCATCGACCCGGACTGATGGCGAAACGACTGCGTTCGATGAGAGTGTCCTTCAAACCTACACTCAACTGGCTGTTCGCGTTCATCGCGGTCAGCGTGGCGATGAACGCGTGGGACGCACCGGCACCGCTCCTCTTTTTTTCCGCTTCGCTGGCCATCGTGCCGATCGCACGGCTGATCGTGCGGGCCACCGAGCAACTGGCCTCCCGAACAGGCGATGCGGTGGGCGGGTTGTTGAACGCCACGTTCGGGAACGCCCCGGAGTTGATCATCGCGCTGGTCGCGCTCAAGGCCGGGTACTTCGACATGGTGCGGGCGTCGATCATCGGCGCCATCCTCGCCAACCTGTTGCTCGCGATGGGTGTCGCCTTCTTCCTCGGCGGAGTGCGTCACCACACGCAGGAGTACAACGCCGGCGCGACACGGCTGTACAGTTCCATGATGCTGATCTCGGCCATCAGCCTCGCCGTGCCCAGCGCGTTCAATCGGTTCTTTTCAGACCAGGGTCCGATGCCACAGGAAAAGACCCTGAACCTCGCCACGGCGGTGGTGCTGCTGATCGCGTACGCGCTGTACCTCGTCTTTCTGCTTCGGACTCACCCTGATTTTTTCAAAAGCACGGGGGGTGAAAAGACTGAGCACGGCGAACACGGCCCGGTCTGGAGCACGGGGCGGGCGGTAGGAACGCTTCTGGGGGCTTCGGTGCTCGCGGCTTGGATGAGTGAAATGCTCGTCGGGGCTGCGCACGGTACCGGCCAGGCCCTGGGGATGTCGGAGGCGTTCATCGGCATCGTCCTCCTCGCCGTCGTCGGCGGGGCCGCCGAAAGCGGTTCGGCTATCGCCATGGCGAGAAAGAACAGGCTCGACCTCAGTGTCGGCATCGTGATGGGCAGCAGCATCCAGATCGCATTGTTCGTCGCTCCGGTCCTGGTGCTGGCAAGTTTCTTCATCGCGCCCGAGCCCCTGGAACTCGCATTCAGCAGGGCCGAAGTCGGCACGCTCTTCCTCGCGGTGCTCATCGGGGCGATGGTGGCGGGAGACGGGCGATCCAACTGGTACAAGGGCTTCCAACTCATCACGGTGTACGTGATGCTCGCCATGCTCTTCTATTTCATGCCGAACCAGTAACTCGTGCCGGTGGACACGCGCGATGACAGACGACCCCTTTCAATCCTCCAAGCGGGTGCTCACCCCCAGCGAGCGCATCTCCGAGGTGCTCTTCGGCCTCATCATGGTCATCACGTTCACCGGTTCGCTCAGCGTCACCGAGGCCGGGCGCGAGGATATCCGCACCATGCTCATCGGGGCGCTGGGGTGCAACCTGGCCTGGGGCATCATCGATGCGGTGCTCTACCTGATGGGGTGTCTCGCCGACAAGGGGCGCGGCCTCAGACTCTTCCGGGCTGTCCGCAAGGCGGACAATCCCGAGACGGCCCAGCGCCTGATCGCCCTGGCACTGCCGCCGGTGGTCGCGTCGATTCTGAGGCCGGAGGATTTCAAGACCATCCACGAACGGTTGAATCAACTCCCCGAACCGAGTGACCATGTGAAACTGCGGAGGGATGACTGGCTTGGGGGGATCGGGGTCTTCCTGCTGGTGTTCCTCTCGACGTTCCCTGTGGCGATCCCCTTCATGGTCATGAGCGAGGCGTCGCCCGCCCTGCGGGTCTCCAATGCCATCGCCATCGTGATGCTGCTGGGGCTTGGGTACGCCTTCGGACGGTGCGTCGGTCATCGACCCTGGTTCTACGCCATCGCGATGGTGGTGCTCGGCGGCACGCTCGTGGCCCTGACCATCGCACTCGGAGGTTGAGCATGTCCCGGCCCGAGTTTCTCGTCACGGCCCTGTGCCTGCTCGCCGCGTTCGCGCGTGGGCAGCCGACCGACCATGTTCCGCCGATGGAGGCCGTCGCTTCGAATGAAACTCACGCACCCAGCGAGGAAACCGCAACGCCCACCCTTGAACCCGGTTCGTCGGCATGGGAGTTCTCGATCTCCGCCAGCGTGTACGCCGTGCCGGGGGAGAGAGACTACGTGCAGCCGACCATCACCGCCGACATCGATTGGCTGCACCTGGAGGCCCGGTACAACTACGAGGACCTTGACACCGGGTCGCTGTGGGCGGGGTACAACTTCAGCGGCGGGGATCAACTCACCTGGGCGATCACGCCCATGCTCGGCGCGGTCTTCGGGCGCACCGAGGGAGTCGCCCCCGGCTACGAGATCACGCTCTCCTGGCGGAAACTCGAACTCTACAGCGAGGGCGAGTACGTCGTGAACACCGACGATTCCTCCGAGAGTTTTTTCTACAGTTGGTCCACGCTGACGCTGGCCCCGGTGGAGTGGTTCTACTTCGGGTTGGTCGGTCAGCGGACGAAGGTGCGCGGGGGTGAGCGCGAGTATGAGCCGGGTGTGATCGTCGGCTTCATCATCGACAAGGTCGATCTCTCCGCGTTCGTGCTGAACCCGGAGGACGACGACCCGACCTTCGTCTTCTCGTTCGGCGTGAGCTTCTGACGAGACGCCGGCGCTGCGGGCTGAGGTTCAGGCCGATGCCTTCTCGACCGCCTCGGCGACGGACGAGAAGCGGTTGATCCCGCCGAGTTGTTCATCCACGCCTTCGTTCCGCAGCCGGTCGCGCACGGATGACCGCGTCTCGACCACCTGAAGGCGGATCCCGGCGGCGCGGAGTTCCCCGGCCAGTTCCGCGAGCATGTGGGCGCTGTGCATATCCACGTAGGGCGTGGGGGAGAGGTCCAGCACCACGAGGGAGGGCGCGGCCGCCTGCGCCCGCACTCGTTCCATGATGGTGTCGTGAATATGGTCCATGTTGAAGTAGACCAGCGACGACTCGGGCCGGAAGATCAGCACACCGGGGACCGTTTCGTTGTCCGGGTGACGCTGCAGATCGGAAAAACGCTTCGTCCCGGGGATCCGTCCCAGCAGCGCGACGTTGGGGCGCGAAGCCCGGTGGATGAGCAGGACCAGCGAGATGATGCCCCCGATCAGCACGCCCCGGAGCAGGCCGAAACTCAGCACCCCCCCCAGCGCGGCGATCGCGACGACGTATTCCGTGCGGTTGGTTCGGCGCAGGTGCCGGAGTGTGGAGGCCTTGAACAATCCCGTCACCGCCACCAGCACGATTGCCGCCAGCACCGGCTGCGGCAGCGTCCGCAAAAGGTGCGAGAAGAAGAGAACCACCACAAGGATAAAGCCCGACGCGATGAAGCCCGACAAGGGCGTTCGCGCGCCGCCGCCCTCGTTCACCAATGACTGCGACATGCCCCCGCTCACCGGGAACCCCCGCCCCAGACCCGAAGCGAGGTTGGCCGCTGCGAGCGCCAGGAACTCCTGGTTGGCATCAAGCCTGCCGCCGTGCTTGGCCATGAATGTCCGGCCGATGGCCGCGGTCTCCACCGCGCCGAGCATGAAACACGCGAGGGCCAGCGGAAGGAGTTCGTTGAGGTCGGACCAGCCGATCGCCGGAAAGCCCAGCGCGGGCAGCCCCTGGGGTACATCGCCCAGGAGTTTCACGCCGCGCGATTCGAGGCCAAGCAGCGAGGAGGCGGCGATCCCGCCGATGACCACGAAGAGCGCCACCGGCTTGTTCTTGAGGTACACCTTACCCAGCACGAGCACCGCCAGCGCGATCCCCCCCAAAGCCAGCGAGACGGGGTTTGTGTGGTGCAGGTTTGTGAGGAACGCGGCGCTGTTCTCCCAGAAGTTGCCGTGGGCCCCGTGCACGCCGAAGAGTTTGGGGACCTGCGTGCTGGCCAGGAAGAGCGCGACGCCGCACTTGAAGCCGACCATCACGCTCTCGGAGATGAAGTTGACGATCGAGCCGGCCTTGACGAGCCACGCGATGAAAGCGATCGCCGCCACCAGCAGGGCGGTGCCCGCGGCGAGCGCGCCGAACCGCGCGGCATCGCCGCCCGCGATATCGCCCAGCGAGGCGCCCACCAGCAGCGAGATGGCGGAGGTGACCGTGATGGATGTGTGCCGCGAGGCGCAGAAGAGCCAGAAGACCAACCCGGAAAAGAGGCACGCATACAGCCCGGCCTCGGGCGGCAGGTTGGCCAGCGATGCATCGCCCAGCCCCGCGGGGAGCAGATAGGCCGCGAGGGTGATTCCGGCGATGAGGTCGCGCGGCAGCCAGGCGAGTTCGTACGAGCGGAGCCAGCGGGCCGCCGGCAGCGCCGACTTCAGGCGGGCGGCGAACCCCGGGGGGTGAGGCTCGATCCGTTGTGAGGAGGGCTCTTCGGGCACGAGTTGCTCCGACGGCGGTCCGCGCGAAGTCCGCCGGTAGGTCAGTAACGCTCCCGCACGAACTTCCGGGCGGCGATGGTCGCCTGGTCGTCGTACGCGCCTTTCATCGAACGCTTCGGGAGTTTCACCTTTTCACGCTTGAGTTTCTTGTGGGGGATCGTGTCGAGGATGTGGCGGATGATGTTGAGCCGCGCCCGCTTTTTGTCGTCGGAGAGCACGATGTGCCAGGGCGCGTGCTCGGTGTCGGTCGCGTCCAGCATCATGTCGCGGGCCTTCGAGTAGTCGTACCAGCGCTTGCGCGAGGGCAGGTCCATCGGGCTGAGTTTCCACTGCCGCACGGGGTCCTCGATCCGGGCCTCGAAGCGGCGCTTCTGCTCCTTGTCGCTCACCTCCAGCCAGACCTTGATGAGGATGATGCCGCCTTCCACCATGTACTTTTCGATCTGCGGGCAGAGTTCAAGGAACCGCTTGTGCTGTTCCTTCGAGCAGAACCCCATCACGTACTCGACGCCCGCCCGGTTGTACCACGAGCGGTCGAAAATGACGATTTCACCCGCCGCGGGGAAGTGCTGCATGTAGCGCTGGATGTACATCTGCGACTTCTCGCGGTCGGACGGAGCCGGCAGCGCCACCACCCGGAAGACGCGCGGGCTGACGCGCTCGGTGATCGCCTTGATCGTGCCGCCCTTGCCCGCCGCGTCGCGTCCCTCGAAGATGATGATCGCGCGCAGGCCCTTGGCCTTCACCCACTCCTGGAGTTCACAGAGTTCGGCCTGGAGTTTCAGCAACTCTTTCTCGTACTGTTTGCGTTTGAGGGGTTCACGCTCGGCACGGCTGTCGGTTTTGGACATCGATTCGACCTCCTCGGAACGGACATTGTTGACTTCGATATCCGATTATACGCGTCGCTCTCGACAGATATCTCCACAGACATGCAAACAGCCTCCACCAGGTTCGGCTGATCGAACCCTCAAATCGCACTCTGAAGGTGCACATGAAGGGATGCGCACTCACTCATCGCTCGAGGAAGCTGTCGATTGTGATGGTCCACCGTACTAAACGTGTTCCAACTGAGAGGAGCGAGCCAAATGAAGATTCGGTGTCAACATTGAAGTTGAAGTGACTGAGCGATTCGTGATTCTTCGGGATTCTCGGGTCGGTGTGTGTTCGTACATGCCGGAGAGTTCGACTGCAATCTACCTATATTCACACGAAACAATGTGCAAGCCTTTCCAGGGATCGTTCGGCGTTGAGCATCTTCCGCTCACTGGAGCGTCGAGAAGGCTCGGACCGACAATGGAGAGCGCGCTGCACCCTTTTCGTGGGGCGGCGGGTCACAACCGGAGTGCGGCGCATGGGAGTGGAACACGACACGGGACAGGCTCCTTCGCAGGTCGAGGCCAAGCCGCCGCCGGAAGAGGCGAAGGCGAACCCGGAACTGGAGGAGTTTCCGTGGTACGACCTTCTCGTGGATCTCGAGGAAGGACAGTGCGCGCCCTTCATCGGGGCGGGTGCCTGCTGGCCGCACCTGCCGCTCGGCGGCGATGTGGCGCAGGCGTGGGCCAACGAGCACGACTATCCCTTCGGCGACTCGCGGAACCTGGTGCGGGTGTCGCAGTATCTGGCGACGAAACTTGACGACAACGATGCGCCCAAGCGCCGCATCGTGGACCGCCTGAGGCCCGGCGATGCCAAGCCGCCGGACTTTACATTGGACAACGATCCCCACGGCGTTCTGGCCCGGCTCAAACTCCCCCTGTACATCACCACCAACTACGACGGGTATATGACCCGGGCGTTGGCGGTCGATGGGCGTCCCGCGCGGGCCTTGCACTGCAACTGGTGGGGACGCATCGAGAAGGATGCGCTCGGCAACGCGGTGGAAAAGGAGCCCGATGCCCCGACGGTCGATCACCCCGTGGTCTATCACCTGCACGGCCGCCTCGGGGAGCGCAAGAGTCTGGTGCTCACCGAGGACGATTACCTGAACTTCCTCATCAACGTCTCGCGCGATGAGAAGCGCCTGCCCAGTTTCGTGCGGGCCGCCTTCAAGAGCAAGCGCATGCTCTTCATCGGCTACAGCCTCGAGGATGTCAACTTCAAGGTCCTCCTGCGCCAGGCCCAGCGCAGCACCGACGGCGAGGAGAGCGCCCAGCACATCGCCGTCCAGCTCGCCCCCAACCCCACCAAGGGTGACCAGCCCGACCTCGCCCTGCGCGAGAAACAGGCCAGTTACCTCCGCAAACAGTTCAACAGCCAGCGCATCCGGGTTTGCTACTGCGACTGCCGCAGTTTCGCCGCGGAACTGGCCAGGCGGTGGCGGGAGCGGCAGAAGGAGCTGGCCGGTGGCTGAGTCGGTCGGTGGGTGGAGCACGTCGGAACCAGGAGCCAGTGCGATGAGCACAACCGGACAACCTCGGACGATCGGCACCGTCGGCGATGCGGGCGTCGTGGAGCCCAAGAGCGCGCGGGCGCATCCGAGCGGCCCCTACGTCGGCCCCAAGCCCTTCGGCGCGGAGGACGCCGGTCGCTTCTTCGGGCGCGAGCGCGAGGCTCATGAACTGGCGGCGATGGTTCAGGCGCACCCGATCGTGGTCCTGTATTCGCAATCCGGCGCGGGCAAGACCAGTCTTCTCAATGCGCGGCTCGAACCGATGCTCAAGTCGAAGGGCGCCATCGTCCACGCGGGAGTGCGCACGGGGCAGCGCGTGCCGGGGATGGAAGCCGCGGCCAACGTCTTCACCTTCAACGCGCTGACGCACCTCAAGGGCCGCACGCCCGGACGCGATGAAACCCTGGCTGATTTCATCGACGAGGCCCCCGCCCTGCGCGAGGACGGCCGCCCCGCGCGCCTGCGGGTGATCGTCCTCGATCAGTTCGAGGAGATGTTCACGCTCCTTCCCGAGCACTGGCAGCAGCGGCGCGAGTTCTTCCGCCAGATCGGCCGCACGCTCGACACCGACGATCTGCACGAGCGCCTGACGCGGGTGAGGCGGCTCACCGCCTGGTGCGACCGGCGGGCCGCCCGGCTCGAGGCCGCGGGGCGCGAAGCCGCCC
>DDSA01000124.1 GCA_002343715.1 Phycisphaerales bacterium UBA2402
CGGGGATAGACAGACTTTGTTTCGCGTGTCCGGGCGGACTTTGCCCGGATGTTGCCCACTCTGGCGAGATGTCGCAGAAAGCCCTTGAACTTTGCGACTCATGACGCCCTGATGTGACCAACGTGGGTGGCGACACCGCCCGCGATGGAGACCACGAACATGAACGCGAAGAAGACCACGAAGCCCGAACCGACCGCACCCGAGGCCTACGCCGCGCGGGCCAACGACATCGCCCGCCTGATCGATGTGCTGCAGATGGAACTCGAGAAGCACGCCGACGCCGCGAAGAGCGACACGAAGTGCTGGGGACGCGTTGGCGACCTCGGCAAGGTCCGCAGCGACCTGATGGACACGGTCGCGTTCATGAGCGGGATGGACCGGGAGGACATCGAGCGCTTCCTGGCCGACTGAGCACGCCCCGGCGCGGGGCACCGCGCCGCGGGCGATTCGCCGCCGCGCGTGCGGCGGTGTTTCGCACCCCATGTTTGGAGATGATCATGAGCACGAAGACGAAAAAGGCCCCGAAGACCGTCCGCATGTCCAAGAGCGCCGCCCGCGCCGAGGGCGCTGCCCGTACCAAGCGGAACCTGGCCAACGCGAAGGCGACCGCCGGTTCAAAGCAGGCCGCCGACAAGCGGCTCAGCGCCATCAGCGCCGCCGCCAAGGTGCTGGCCGACGCGGGTAGGCCGATGCGAGCCAAGGAGATGATCGAGGCGGCGAGCGCGAAGGGCCTTTGGTCGAGCCCCAAGGGCAAGACCCCCGAGGCCACGCTCTACGCCGCCATCATCCGTGAGATCGCCGCCAAGGGGAAGACGGCACGCTTCAGCAAGGTCGAGCGCGGCCTGTTCGCCGCGACGGAGGTGGCATGATCGCCAACGACATCCGCTTTGCGGTTGGCTATGCCCGGCGCTCGACCGACCTGCAGGAACGGTCGCTTCCCGACCAGAAAGCAGCGGTCGAGCGCTGGGCGAGAGATCACGGCTTCCGCATCCTGCGATGGTTCGTGGATGACGCCATCAGCGGAACCAGCGCCCGGGGTCGCGACCAGTTCACACGCCTCATCCATGAAGCGGAGAACGGGCGCGACTTCGATGCGGTGCTCTGCTACGACATGTCCCGGTTCTCGCGCGGCGGAACCAACGAGACCGGGTTCTACCTGCACCGGCTCCGTCTGGCGGGCGTCGAAACGCACTTCACCGCCGAGGGCATCCCCGAAGGCGACGAAGGCGAACTGCTCCAAGGCGTGAAGTCGTGGCAGGCCCGCCAGTACTCAGTGAAACTATCGCGCGACAGCATCCGCGGCCAGCACTCGACGGTGACCGTGAAGCACAGCGCCATGGGCGGGCGCTCCCCCTACGGCTACGACCGCCAGTACGTGTCGGCAAACGGGCAGGTGCTCAAGACCGTCCGGACGCTTCCCGACGGCCGTCGCCAGGAGTTCGGGCCGGACGGTCGGCATCTGCGCTTCATCGATCCGAAGGAGAAACTCCCGAAGAAGATGAAGTCGGACATCGTGCGGCTCATCCCCGGCGACCCGAAGCACATCGCCGTCGTGCGCGACATCTTCGAGATGTGCGCCAAGGGGCTGGGCTTCCGGTCGATCCTCATCGCGCTCAACGCCAAGGGGATCGCGGGTCCGATGCACGCCCGCTGGAACCAGATGGCGGTGAAGTCGATCCTCCAGAACCCGTGCTATCGCGGCGCGCTCGCATGGAACCGCCGCACGTTCGGCAAGATTCATGAGGTCGCGTCCGACGGGTCGGCTATCCCGAAGAAGGTGGCGAAGACGACGCGCAACCCGAAGGACCGCTGGATCGTCATCGAAAAGGTCCACGAGGCGATCGTGCCGCCGGACCTGTTCTGGAAAGCGCACGAGCAGATGGCCAAGCGCCGCAACGCCGGTGGCCTGGCCCGCCCGACGCAGCGGTACCTGCTCTCCGGGCTCGTGCGGTGCAAGCATTGCGGCCACAACTTCTGGGGCTGCGTGCTGAAGAACAGCGCGGGGGAGATCCGGTACTACGCCGACGGTGGGTACCGGGCCCAGGGCGCTGGCGTCTGCAAGGCGACGCACATCCAGGCCGCCGCGCTTGATGGTTGGGTGCTGGACCAACTGCGGGCCACCTACCTGGCCGACAAGGCGGGCGTCGCGCGGGCTATCGAGGAGTTCGTGAAGACCTGCTGCGGCCGCGTCGCAGCCTCAAAGGCCCAACCGGATCGCACCCGAGAACTGGCCGACCTGAACAAGCGAATCAAGACGACGGTCGCGCTGCTTTCGGACAGCGACCTCGCCGACGTTGGCGAACTGCGGACCGCGCTCGTAGATCTCAAGCGGCGACGCGAGACCCTCGAAGCCGACGTGGCGAACAAGCCAGCGTCCCCCAAGTCGATCGACCCCGATCGCCTCCGCGCCTGGGCACGCGAGCAGGTCGCTGGACTGTCGCAGGCTCTCAAGCCCGGCACGCCGATGCTGGAGGCACGCGCGGCCGTTCACGCGTTCATCCCGAAGATCGAGATCGACCCGAACCGAAAGGTGGGTACGCTCTACCTGCCGCGCGACACGTGCAGCGC
>DDSA01000095.1 GCA_002343715.1 Phycisphaerales bacterium UBA2402
CGCGGCTTCGGCCGCGGACAACCCGGCCCGCGCATCGGAGCCCAGCGTGCGGATCGCATCGTCCGCGCTCAGCCCGTGCCATGCCGGGCCCGGTGAAGTGCAATCACCAGTTGCGATTTGCGGATTGTGATGTGTCTTGTTCATCTTCGATGGACCGAGTCATTTCATTGAGCGCTTCCACTTCCATTCCTCCACCGCGGAAAACGCGCACGGCACGATGAAGAGCGTGATCAGGCTGATGGCCATGCCGCCCATCGACGGGATCGCCATCGGCTGCATCACGTCCGAGCCTCGGCCGGTAGCCCAGAAGATGGGCATGAGGCCCAGGACCGTCGTGGCGATGGTCATGAGGCACGGGCGGATGCGTTTGAGCCCCGCGTCGATGACGGCCTCACGGATCTCCGCGACGGACTTGAACTCGCGGTCCTTGAAGACGCCCTCGAGATAGGTTCCGATCACCACGCCGTCGTCGTCCACCACGCCGAAGAGCACCAGGAACCCCACCCACACCGCCACCGACAGGTTCGCGCCCCAGAGCGCGAGCATGATGAAACCGCCCGACGCCGAGACCAGGACGCCGAAGAAGATCACCGGGGCGATCCACCAGCGCTGAAAGCCCAGGTAGAGCATCACGAACATGATGCCCAAGGTGATCGGGACCAGCACCTGCATCCGCTTGGTGGCCCGGACCTGGTTTTCGAACTGGCCGGACCACTCCCAGTAGTAACCAGGCGGGAGCGTGAGCCGGCCCTCCTTGAGGGCCTGTTGCAGCACGGCCTCGGCGTCCTGCACGACGGAGACCTCGTCTCGGTCGCGGGTGTTCATGGTGACATAGCCGACGAGCAGGCCGCGCTCGCCCTTGATCTCTTGCGGGCCGAGCACGGTGGAGATGTCGGCGAGCTGGGCCAGCGGCACCTGCGCGCCAGTGGAGGAGTGAACGTTGATCCGCTGGATGGCCTCCATGTCCTCGCGGAAGTCGCGGGCCAGGCGGATGCGGATGGGGTAGCGTTCGCGGCCCTCGACTGAGTCCATGAGGTTCATGCCGCCCAGGGACATTTCGATGACGTCCTGCACGTCGCGGATGTTGACGCCGTAGCGGCCGATGCGCTCGCGGTCGATCTGGATCTGGATGTAGGGCTTGCCCACGATGCGGTCGGCGACGATGTCGGTGGCGCCCGGCACCTCGCGGAGGAGCTGCTCGATCTGGAGGCCGATCTTCTCGATCTCCCGGAGGTCGCTGCCGTAGATCTTGACGCCCATCATGGCGCGGAAGCCGGTCTGGAGCATGACCAACCGGGTCTGGATCGGCTGGAGCCATGTTGGGAGCACGCCGGGGATGGCGGTGCGTTCCTGGAGTTCGGCCAGGATTTCCTGCTTGGTGAAGCGGCGTTCCTCGGACCAGATCCACGAGAGCGGCGTGCGAAGGAAGCCGGGCCAGTCTGAGAAAAAACGCTCGACCTTCTTGGTACGCCACTCGCTCTCGGGCTTCAGGATCACGATCGACTCCATCATGCCGATGGGCGCGGGGTCGAGGGCGGACTCGGCGCGGCCGATCTTGCCCACCACGCTCTCAACTTCAGGCACGGTGGCGATCGCCAGGTCCTGCTTGCTGTTGACTTCCACGGCCTGCGACAACGACGCCTGCGGCAGAAGCGAGGGCATGTAAAGCAGAGAACCCTCGTCCAGCGGCGGCATGAACTCGCGGCCGAGGCCGGGGAGGATTCGGCCTTCTTTGAGCACGGCAAGGCCCGATGCGGTCTCGGCGATGCGCTCGGCGGGGTCCTGCCTCCGCCAGAGGAGCCGGTTGCGCGAGCGGCCGTCGGAGTCGCGGACGGTCTGCCAGCGGAGTTGGTCGAGTTCGAGGAGCGGGCGTGTGAGATCCGCGTTTGCGTCGGCGTACATCGCCTTCTTCAGCTCCGGCGATGCCTTCTCGCTCGCGAGGATGTTGACCACCCACTCCACGGGCTGCAGCGTGCGGTGGATGCCCAGCCACACCGTCAGACCGGTGAAGAGGATCAGCAACGGCACGATCATGAAGGTCTTCTTGTGATAGAGCACCCATCGCAGCGTCGGCACATATGCCCTGGCGATGATGCGCGAGACCGGGTTGCGGTCCAGCGGGATGAACTTCTCGCGGGTCATGCGAACGACGCAAAGGCCGACCGCGACGCCCACGGCTGCTGCAACAAGCCACCCACGGTCATGGCCGCCCCCCAAACCCCACATAAACGCGAGGTGCGTGGAGAACATGGCCAGCACGCCGACGCTCGCCGCGACGAGCAGCGTGATGTGGTGTTTCCACTTCACCGGGCGGAAGAGCAGGTAGCACAGGAAGGGAACGACGGTGACGGCGAGCACGACGGACGAGCCGATGGCAAAGGTCTTGGCGTACGCGAGCGGTCCGAACATCTTCCCCTCTTGACCGGTGAGGAAGAAAACGGGGATGAACGACACGATGGTGTTGGTGACGGCGGTGATGATCGCGCCGCCGACCTCGGTCGCCGCTTCGTAGACAATCCCGAAATGCCCCTTCTCGCGCTTCTCCTCCTCGGTGGCGGCGGCGAGGCGTCGGTAGATGTTCTCGGCCATGATGATGCCCATGTCGGCGACATCACCGATGGCAATCGCCAGGCCGGCCAGCGACATGATGTTGCTGTCGATGCCGAAGGAGTACATGAGGATGAACGAGCCTGCGAGGGCCAGCGGGAGTGTCGGAAGCACCGTGACGGTCGTGCGCAGGTGCATCAGGAAGAACACGACCACCAGGCTCGCGATGATCGCCTCTTCGAAGAGCGCCTCCTTGAGCGTGTCGATCGTCTCTCGCACGATGGTGGTGCGGTCGTAGAACGGGACCAGGCGGACCTTGGAGATTCGCCCGTCCGCTAGTTTCTTGGAGGGGAGACCCGCCTCCAACTGGGTGATCTTGTCTTTGACGCGGGCGACTACCTCCCGCGGGTTCTCGCCGTAGCGCATCAGCACCACGCCGCCCACGGCCTCGACGCCGCCCTTGTCTAGCGCACCGCGCCGGAAGTCCGGGCCGAGCTGCACCGTGGCCACGCTCTTGAGGTAGAGCGGCGTGCCGCCCTCCTGACGGATGACGACCCGTTCAAGGTCCTCGATGGACTTGATGAAGCCCAGGCCGCGGATGAAGAACTCGACGCCGCTCTTCTCGACGACCTTCGCACCCACGTCGATATTGCTCTTGCGGACAGCGTCGTACACATCCATCATCGTGACGCGGTGGGCCCGCATCTTGTCCGGGTTCAGGTCGATCTGGTACTGCTTGACGAAGCCGCCGATGCTGGCCACTTCGCTGACGCCCGGAACGGACTGCATCTGATACCGAACGTACCAGTCCTGGATCGAGCGCAGCTCGGCCAAGTCGAACCCTTCACCCTCGACGGTGTACCAGTACACCTGTCCGAGCGCAGTCGCATCGGGCCCGAGCACCGGCGTAACACCCGCAGGCAACCGCTGCTGCGCCACGTTCATGCGTTCGAGCACGCGCGACCGGGCCCAGTAGTAATCGGCTTTGTCCTCGAAGATCACGAACACCATTGAGAAGCCGAAGCCGGACATAGAGCGGATGGACTTGACGCCCGGCGTCCCGGTGAGGCTGGTCGTCAGCGGGTAGGTGACCTGGTCGTCCACATCCTGCGGGCTGCGGCCCTCCCAGTCGGCGTAGACGATGACCTGCTTCTCGCCGATGTCGGGGATCGCATCAACGGGCGTGCGCGTCACCGCCCAGTAGCCCGCTGCGCAGATGCCCATGATGATCAGGAGCATCAGGAACGTGTTCTTCATGCACCAACGGATGATGGCGTTCACCATGAGTCGCTCCTCCGTTCAGTGCTTGTGGCCAGCCGGTGATTGCACGGGCTGAGGTGATTTATCGCCCGATGGTGCCGACGGAGCCGGTGGCGTCGAAGCGTTCGGGCCGCCGGGCGCGGCGGTCGCTCCGTGCTGGTGGCCCATGGACGCATGCAACCCGCCGGGATAGAAAAGGCTGGGGTGCCCCGTGACCTGGAACTGGCTGTCGATCAGGAAGTTCCCCCGCGTGACCACCCGCTCCCCCTCGACAAGCCCAGCCAGCACCGCGAAGTACTCGCCCGCGCGGGGACCAAGCACGAGCTCTCGCGGCTCGAAGAGACCTCTCGATTTCTCGATGTACACGATCTGCCGCGTGCCGCTGTCCAGCACCGCGGAGACGGGGACGGCCAGCACCCCCGCGCCTTGGGCGGCAGCGGCGGGCACGATCGGCACCTCCTTGAGCTTCATGTTGCAGACCGGGCAGCGCCCAGGCTGGTCGTAGGTCTTCTCGCCCTCGCACTTCATGGGGCAGTAGTACTTAGGAGCGGCCGGAATGGGCGTAGCGGGCGTAGGTGTGTCGTGGGCGGCGTGTTGGTCCGGCACTGCTGAGACGGCCGCGCCACCCGGGATCTTCTCCAGCGGCATCTGGCAGATCGGGCAGGCACCCGCCACATCCGCGAGCACCTGAGGGTGCATCGGGCACGAGTAGCGTCCCTCGACGCCCGTCGGCGCGGCCCGTCCCTCGCTGGTAAGTTCCGCGGCGATGAGCGCTGTCACGAACATTCCCGGCTTGAGGGCATGGTCCTTGTTGTCCACATAGACCGGCACTCGAACGGTGCGGGACTGCTCATTGACGACCGGCTGGACAAACGTCACGACTCCATCGAACGTCCGCCCGGGGATCGCCTGGGCTGTGATCCGCACCTGTTGTCCGTAGCGCACCCAGGGCAAGTCGTACTCGTAGATCTCGAGGTAGACCCACACGCTGTCAAGATTGGCAATGCGGTAAAGGGCGTCGCCGGCTTTGAACGAGGCTTTCTCGACAATGCTCTTCTCGATCACGGTGCCGCTAATGGGCGAATACAGCGTCACCCGGTCGGTGGTCTGCTTCTTCTCGACCAGGTCCGTCACCTGCTGCTCGGTCAATCCCAGCAGTCGCAGTTTGGTCTTGGCCACTTCGGCGAGCGAGTTGCCGCCCCCCCCCACGCCGGCCTGCAGGGCGATGAGGAGTTCCTGTTGCGCAACGAGCAACTCCGGGCTGTAGACCTCTGCGAGGTGATCGCCCTTACGGATCTCAACGCCGGTGAAACTCACGAAGAGCCGCTCGGCAAAGCCGTCAACGCGCGGCGTGATGGTCGCGAGCGACGACTCGTTGTACTCGATGCGGCCGACGGCACGAAGATCACGGGACAGCGGCCGGCGCTCGATGGCGACGGTCTCGACACTGGCCATCGACACGGCGTGCTCCGAGAGTTGGAGCATGGGTGCCTCTCCGGCCGCAGTGGTGGCCGACGCCGCGGGGATCAGGGGCATCTCGCAGATCGGGCAGTTACCCGGCTGGTCGAGCCGCACCTGCGGGTGCATAGAACACGTGTAGACCTGCTTGGCCATCGGTGGAGCATCGGCCACACCTCCGGAGGCTCCAGGGACGTTGGATCGTCCGCCTGAGCCCGAGCGGGCAGAGCCGAGGAGGTATCCAGCCCCAACCGCGACGAGGACGATGAGCGATACGAGAGCGAGGGCGGTGCGACGATTCATGGGTTGGCCTCCTTTGACGGGGCAGGAGCGGTCGGCAAGATGGGAGCACCCTCGGGCGCGGTGCCGGCGATGAGCAGCGAGAGCGACGCTAGAGACAGTTCGCGCTGCGTGCGAGCCTCGACAAGCGAGAGGTCGAAGACCAGCAACTGACGCTCAGCGTCGATGACATCGAGGAATGACGATCGCCCGACCGTATAGCCCGAACGTGCAGCGTCGAGCGATTGACGGGCCTTGGGCAGGAGCGTCGTGGCGTACAGGTCGCTGTTCCGCGTGCTCTCGCGGTACATGTAGAGCATCGACGCCAGGTCCGCGGCCACTCCGATCTGCTCGGCGGAGAGCCTCGCTTCGGAGGACCGTTTCTCGAACTGCGCCGCAGCAATCTCCGCAGCAATCTTGTCGCGCCAGATCGGGAGGGTGACGCTCCCCGTGGGACGCCACATCACCGGGCTGGCCTTCACATCGGCCTCGATGCCGATCGAGAAGTCCGGCACACGGCTGGTCCTTGCGAGGTCGATCATCGCCTCGCCGCGTCGCACTTCCGCCTCCATCTGCCGGAGTTGTGGATTATGGGTCGCGGCGAGGGCGAGGATCTGGTCCGCTGGCGGCGGAGGTGGCGACGCTTCAAAGGTGCTTGGGACCGGCACGGTCTGGTCGTCGGGGCGCAAACCCAGAGCCGAGCGGAACTCCGCGAGCAGAACACCACGGGAGTCTTCAAGGTTCGCAATCTGCGTCGTGAGCTGCTCCCGGTCGATCTGGGCGCGGAGCACATCCTGGATGCCGCTGCGGCCCGCCGCGACCTGCTGCTGGGCCTGAGTCTCAAGGTCTCCCAAGAGGGTCAATGTGTCCCGCTGCACCCGGAGTGTGTCTTCGAGGAAGTGCAGGCGGAAGTACGCGGACTTGAGCGCCATCGCGGTCCTGAGCACCTCGATCTCGAACTTGAAGTATGACGCGCGGGATTCTCCCGCCGCGACATCGCCCGCGGCGCGGAGCTTGCCGGGGCCGGGAAGGTCAATCATCAAGCCCGGCATGACCGTCTCAATCACGCTCGTAATGTCGGCCTCGAAGGTGATTCGCGGGTCGGGTAGCGACCTCGCTCCCGTGATCCGCTCGACCGACGCCGCCCACGCGTAGTACTCGGCCTCGACCCTCGGGTTGTTGAGCATGGCGAAGCGCAGGTAATCGGCGAGGGGCGAGTCCTTCGATAGGTTCGGGAGCGTCGGCTTCGCCTCCCCCGGGCGGTACATCGAACGCACCGTGTCAACGTCCGATCGGGCCTGCCGTTCGGAGGCAGTCGGAGCACCCGTGCAGCCGCCGATACCTGCAAGAAAAATGATCCCGAGCGGGGTGATTCGTTGGTATCTGTTCATTGGCGTGCTCCAGAAGGCACTTCATCCAGACCTTTGGGTGGCGTCCCCGCTCCAATGGTTGAAGGGCCTCGGTCCAGCGGATCAGGGCCGGGAGTTGGGGGCCATGCCAGAACACCGCCCACCGCGTACTCCAGTTCGATTCGGGCGAGCGCCGCGGCTTGCTCCAGGTCGTTGAGCCGCGCCCGTGCGTCGGTGACCTCACGCTGAGCCTCCAGCAGCACCGTCACATCGGCCTGGCCGGACCTGAGCGAGGCCTCCGCGAGCGTCAGGTTCCGCTCCGCGAGCGCCAGCACCGTCGAGCGGTACTGCTCGACCAGCCGCGATGCGCTGTCGAGCTCGATCCACGCGACGCGGGCCTCGCGCACGGCACGCTGCGACGCCGCCTCGTAGCTGCCGAAGGCCGCGCGGGCGATCGATCCGGCCTTGGCGATCTGGGCCTCGTTGGTGTCGAAGATCGGGATTGCCAGTTCGACCACCGGACCAATGGACTTGTCGCCGGACTCCGACCGCTCGAAGTCGGCACCGAGTCCCAAGTCCCGCAGGTGGCTCCGTTGCTCGACCGAGAGGTCCGCGCTCTGGGCGAGCGCCACCGACCGCGCCGCCGCGACATCCAGCCGCTGCGACCCCGCCAGCGCGATCACGGTGGCCTCATCGAGCGTCTGAGGTGCAGACTCCAACGCGCCTTCGTCGACGGCCCAGTCCGCGTTCTCTGCCGCAAAGCCAATCAGTTCGAGCATCCGGCGGCGCTCTTTGGCCAGCTCTCGCATCACCACGACCCGCTCGGCCTCGGCCTTCGCGAGTTGCTGACGGGCGCGGTTGACGTCCAGCGTCGTCCCCTCGCCGCCTCGCACTCGGGCGTCGAGGGAGTCGATCGACTTCTGGATGGTCGCGAGGTTCTGTTCTGCAAGCCCAACCGCACGCTGGCCAAAGGCGATGCGCGTATGCGAGGCCTTCACCTGCGCGACCAGCGCGAGGGCCTGGTCAGAGACGTCCAGCACGGTTTGGTTGAGCCGCGCATCGGCTGCCCGGATCTTTCCACCCCGGAGCCAGAGAGCCGCGAAGGACTGAACAACCTGCGCCCCGACAAACGTGCCCCCGCTCACTGGGTCAAACGGGAATCGCAGCGTCAGCCCGACCACGGGGTTGGGCAACAAACCCGCCTGCACAAGGTCTGCCCGCGAAGCCGCGATCAGTTCAACCTTCGATCTGATGTCGCGGTTGTTCCTGAGCGCCATCCCCAGGGCCAACTCAACCGTGAGGTGCGAGCGTCCGTCCCACGTTGACAGCGACACATCCCAGGGACCATCCCATCCGGGCGCAACGCCCGATCGGTCATTGACCGTGTGGGCGGCGCGGTCGATGTCCGCCTTCGGATCAAGCGAGGCGCACCCGCCCGCGAGCGCGACCAGTGCGAGCGTAGCGGTGGCGACTCCGCGCGAGACGTGATGCATGAGATGGCGAGCATGTCTGGTCATGAACGAAGTCTCCGGGAAAGCGGCGGAAGAGCAGCGGGACGGCGGCACTCACTTAGCAGCGCGCGGTGCGCACCGGTCGCAGTCCACACCCTCGGGTGCGCACGACGCGCAGCGGACTTTGAGCACGCCGTCCTGCTCGTAGACGCTCATGTCGCTCTTGCAGTCGTCGCACCGGTGCGTCTTGATGACACGGTCGCCGGTGTACCCCGTCCGCGGGTGGTACGTGCCGCGCACCTTGGTGATCTCGTCATAGCACTTGGTGCAGACCGAGACCTGCCCCGGCTGCGCCGACGTCATGGTGTGCTTGTCGCTGGCGCAGCCGCCCGCGACGAACACGGCGGTGAGGGTGAGGATGGAGGCGAGAACGACAGGACGTGCGGACATCATGGGACAATCTCCTGAAAGAACACTGCTTCGGCCCGCCGAGCCTTTCGGCGAGCCTCGGCTCGTGCAATCGGCCCGCGCCGCGTCGGCGGAGCGAGACCGTGGTTGTGGTTACTTGTGCCCGTGGCCGCCGCTTGAGCCATGCGGGGCATCCGGCTTCGCCGTGGCGTCGGCGGCGGGCTTCTTCTCCGCCCGGCTCGACCAGTGCAGGTGCGCGATCTTGGGCGTGCCGCCGTCGTCCACCACGATATAGGTCACGGCGGCCAGGAACTTCCTCGACGCATCGGGGTGCTTGGGGTCGGGGACGGTGAACGAGCCGATCTGCCGCACGATCGAGGTCGTGCCGAAGGTCTGCACGTCCTCCTTCGCAATGGTCATGACGAAGCCCGGCATCTCCTTGAGTTCGGGCAGGAGGTGGTGGTCGCGGTAGGTCTCCCACGTACCCTCATCGCCCGCGTTCTCGCTCACGGTCGCGCGGCCCTTGTCGAGGAACAGTGCGTTGAGGGCTTCGACATCGGCCTTGCCGCACGCGGTGAGGTAATCGCGGGCGACCTTCAGGGCCGGGCTGCTCGCCGCGTTGATCGCCGCGACGGCCTCCGGAGCGGCCTTGGTCAGGAGCGCCATCTTCGCCTCGTCGGACTTGCGGTCCCACTTGCGGTCGCAGCCGGGGCAGCAGAAGCCGATGGTGACGCCCCTGAACTGCCGCGTGGGCGCTTCTGCGTCTACCTCGTTCTCCATGATCGGGCAGAGCTTGTTGACGGGCTTGAGCGTGGGCTGGGCCTGCGCCGTCTCGGCGGGCGGCTGGGGCTGCGCCGCCCGGGCGGGGGCACTGACGATGCCTGTGCCGAGCACGAGCGCGGCGAATGAACGGATGAACACGGTGGGGGCTTTCTTCATGGGATGGACTCCGGGGAACTTGGAATGGGACGGCTGAACGGATGACGGATGGCCCGTCGGGTTGGGCACGCAGGATGCCGTCGCGACGGCTCTCGCCCGGCGCGGCGGCGACGATCACTTCTTGATGTACTCGCTCGGGTCGAGGACCTCCTTGGGCGAGGTCTTGGCGAGCAGCACGTACTCGTCGATGCACGGCGGGCAGCAGAACTCGTAGGTCTTGCCGCCGATGATCCAGGTGAACTTGGGGTTCGCCTTGGTCATCGTGATCGGGCAGACCTTGTCCCCGGCCTTGGGCTTCATGTCGTGCTTGGCCATCTTGCCCTTGTACTTGTCGCCCGCCGTCATCGAACCGTTGGCCTTGATGTCGGCCTCGGTGTAGATGCCGCCGGGCGTCAGGTACAGCGCCCGCTCCTCGTCGGCGTCCACGCCCGCGGGCATGTCGTCGCCTCCATCATGCCCGCCCTTGGCCGACGAGGCCGCGATCGCCGCGACGAACTTGCTCATGCGGTCGGTGTCGCTCAACTTGTCCCAGGTGGCGGCGGAGGCCGCATCGTGGAACGCGACGGACTGACCCTTGAAGTCGCGGGTGATCTTGGCATCTGCCGCATCGGCGGTGATGGGGCAGACGGTGTTGGCCGGGGCCGCGCCGTGCTTCTCCCCGTGGCCGCCCGCCCCGCCCTTCTCGACGGTGAACGTGAAGGGCACGGTCAAGACCTGCTCCTTCTCGGTGGTGCCGACGTTGAACTGGCCCCACGCCTTGTAAGTGCCCGGCTCCTTGAAGTGGGCCTCGAAGTCCACCTTGGGGCCGCCAACCTGCGCGGCAGCCTTCGGCGCTGCGCCACCATGCCCCGCCCCCCCCGCGTGATCATCCTTCTTCGCATCGGCACCGTGTCCGCCATGCCCGCCGTGAGCATCATGTCCTCCCTCGCCGTGCTCGCCCCCTTCATGCGGGTGCGCGTGGACGAACTGCGTGCCGTCCTGGCTGATGATGACCAGGTGCCCCATCGCGCCCAGGTACGGGCGGAGCGTGGTCACGGGCTTGCCGTCCTTGGTGATCGTGAAGGACATGTGGGCCTTGCCACCGGCCGTGATCGCCCCCTCAGTGTCGAGCGCGACCGTGAAGCCGTCGATGGTCTTGGGCTTGTCGGCATCGACCGTCAGCGACACGGCGGCCTTTGGCGTGCCGCTCGCCGTCACCTTCACCGGCACCACCTGCTGCGGCGTGCCCTTGGGCGTGAAGTCGAAGTAGAGCGTGTACTCGCCACCCGCCGGGAAGGTCATGGGCATCGTGAACGCGCCGTCGGCGCGGCGCGTGGGATGCTCGTGCGCGAACCACGAGAGGTCCTTGCTCACCGCCAGCAGGTGCAGCACCTTTTCGTGAACCGTGTCCAGATCCTTGACGGGCACGCCCTTGGCGTCCTTGAGCGTGAAGACCATCGCCGCGGCCTTGCCCGCCTCGATGGCCTTGCCGCCCTCGGCAGCAACCGTGACGGTGTGCGTGACCGGGGCCGCCTCCGCGCCGTGGCCGTGATCGTGGCCGTCCGCCATCGCCGGGGCCAGCGCCGCGACCTTGGCCGCCGCCGCCTTCACGGGCGCGAACGCCGCCTTGCTCTTGGCGAGATCACCGGCATCGGCGATGTTGTGCAGGTTGTCCGCCGCCTCGGCGAGTTCCTTGCTGGCGAGGTTGATGTCCTTCACCTTCTCGCGCGGCACGCCGCTGTCCTTGGCGAGCGCGAGCGCCCCCAGCGTCTTGGCGAGCGTGGCGACGGCGTTGGCTTTGTCCGAGACGCCCGCGATGGAGCCGCCGGCGAGGGCGGCGTCCATCGCCTTCACATCGACGGCGATGCGATTCGCCGCGTCGGCGAACGACCCCGCCTTGGTCACCTCCCCGTGCGAGTGGCCGTCGTCCTTGTGCCCGGGCTGATCCCCGTGGCCGTGCTGCGCGAGCGCGCTCGGAGCGGTCGAGAGCGCGAGTCCAGAAGCGATAGCTACTGACAGAACCGAAAGCCGTGAACGTTTCATGAGCGATCTCCTTGATCTGAGGCCGCTGAGCGGCCGGGTTCGGGCAATGCAGGGGCGGCGTCGCTTCCACGGTCGTTCGCCCCTGCTGACGCGGCGACGGTGGGCTTGACAGGATTGTCGGTTATGACTGGTGCGGGGTGGCTCGGCGACCTCTCCCCATGCTTCTCGGCGTGCTCCCGCGCCAGACGCTCTGCGCTATGCCTGCCGAAGCGATAGAAGACCGCCGGTGTGACGAAGAAGTCCAGCAGCGTGCTGGTGATGAGCCCGCCGAGGATGACGACCGCGACCGGGTACAGGATCTCCTTGCCCGGCTCGCCCTTGCTGAGCACCAGCGGTATCAGGCCCAGCCCCGCCGTGACGGCGGTCATGAGCACCGGGGCGACTCGCTCTTGACTGCCCTGGATGATGAGCTCCTTGCTCCAGGGGCGGCGTTCCTCGGTCATGAGGTGGATGTAGTGGCTGACCATCAGCACGCCGTTGCGGGTGGCGATGCCGGTGAGGCTGATGAAGCCCACGAGCGAGGCCACGCTGAAGGGTTCGCGGGTGATGGCAAGCGCGGCGACGCTCCCCAGGAACGCGAAGGGGACGTTGAGCATGATCTGGATGGCGACCATGCCCGAGCGGTA
>DDSA01000003.1:0-536 GCA_002343715.1 Phycisphaerales bacterium UBA2402
GCGTCGGCGAAGGCCATCGCCGCGCCCGCGGCGCCGGTCAACAGAAGGGCCGGGGAGTTGAGAAAGTCCCCCGCGTTCGACTCGATCGCCAGCAGCACCCGCGCCTCTTCGCGCAGCGCCGCATCATCCGGGCAGGCGCTGTCGAGAAACGAATCGCGCTCGGCGGGCGGGCGTTCCCACGCCTGTCCGAAGAGCACTTCCAACCGGCTCAGCCGTCCGCCGTCCACGAGTCTTCATCCCTTCTTCAGTTCCCGCAGCAGCCACGCGCGCACAAACGCCCATTCGCGCGTCACCGTCGCCGTCGAGCGCCCCAGCAGTTCCGCCGTCTCGGCCAGGCCCAGGCCGGCGAAATACCGCAACTCCACCAGGCGTACCCGGTCCGGGTCGATCGCTTCCAGCTTCTTCAGCGCTTCTTCGAGCGCAAGAAGATCAAGAAACTCATCATTTTCTTCCGTGAACGCGATTCCCTCGTGCAGGTCCTGCCTCTTGGCCCCCCCGCCCCGCTTGTCGCGGGCCCGGTCGCGGGCATGGTTGAT
>DDSA01000003.1:761-6411 GCA_002343715.1 Phycisphaerales bacterium UBA2402
GTGCCGCATCGCCGTCGCCGCCACGGCGACAAAGTGGGCACGGTCGTTCCAGCCGATCCGTGACTGGTCCATGAGCCGGACCAGCGCCTCATTTACCAGCGCCGTTGTTTGCAGCGTGTGCCCGACCCGTTCCCCACGAAGATACCCGCTCGCCAGCCGGCGCAACTCCTCGTACACCAGTGGGGCCAGCGCCGATGCGGCCAGCACCTCGCCCGAGGCGGATCGCTGCAGGAGTGTGGTCGGGTCGGTCTGCATATACGCGAACGTACCCCGACCATCATACAGATTCCTGGAGATACGGTCAATCAATTCTCCAGTGCTGGAAGGTCGCGTCGGTGTCTCAACCTATGTATATGGAACTTACTGGCCTTTTAACCTCGCCAATAACTCCGCCGCACCCGGAATCTCCTCGCCCGCCGCCCGGGTCGCGTAGATGATCGCCCGTTGGGCTTCACCCGCCCGGTCCAGCCACAGCGCCGCCTCCATCGCCCATGTCCCATTGGAGACATCCGAATCAGAGGCCTTCGCGTACATCGCCGCGGCGTCCTTCGGGCGGCCCAAAGCTCCGTAGCATTCCGCCATGGTCTGCATCACGCCCGGCTCGCGGCGTTGCGCCTCATCCAGCCCGATCAAGACGCTCAGCGCCTCGTCGGGCCGGTTCTCTCGTTTCAGCGCCCGGGCCTCGATCACGCGCCACAGTGTCACCCGCGGCTCCAACTCCCGCGCCTTGCGCACGTGCTGGAGCGCGATCCCGGCCTTGTTCTCCCGCAGGGCGATCTCCGCCAGCGTGCCCCAGGGCATCGCGGAATCCGGATTGAGATTCGCCGCGATGAACAGGTTCTTCTTCGCCTCCTGCGTCTTTTCGGTGGTCGATTGCTTCAGTTGGACCTGCGCCAGAAAGAGGGGGGCCTTCCAATCCGACTTGTCCGCCGCCTGCGCCGCGGCGTAATGCACTTCGGCCCGGGTGTGATTGCCCGTCATCGACGCGGCGGTCCCCGCGGCGAACTCGATGGCCCCGTCGCGGGGGCCGATCTCCAGCGCCCGCTCGTAGTGCGCCAGCGACTCCTCGGCCTTGTTCAGCGCCGCCAGCAACTCCGCGTACTCCACGTGCAGCCGCTGCACCCCGGGAAACTCGACCACCGCCTGCCTCAGGATCGCTTCCGCCTTGGCGTGTTCACCGTCACGCTTGAGCGCGATCACCGCGTTGAGCGCTTCGTCCGCGCTCCGCGGCCCGGTGCCCGCCGCGGCGACTGTCGGCCCGGTGGGGCGCAGGGCGAGCACGACCATCGCGCCCGCGCCGATGAACAGCACCAGCACGACGATCATCGCCCAGGGCTTCGCGTGTCGGGATGGGGGAGTCTCTTTCATCGCGCTCTTCACGGGCCAAGCGTAGGTTTTGGTTTCCTCCGGACGGTGACGCCCATCCTCAAGCCCGCCCCTTGTCCACAATACCAAACCCGCTCGCGCTACAATCGCTTACATGATTCCCCAGCACACCGAGGCGGGAGACCCCGCCCCGAACCATTCCGACTCCTCCGAAGCGCCCGAATCCTCCGCCGCCGATCCGGCCGCGGACTCGAAGCCCGTCCACGCGCCCCACGGCACGGGTGAAGTCTTCGATGAGTCCTCCAGTTTCGCCGCCATCGGCCTGCGCAACAGCGTGCTCAAAGGCATCGAGGCCTGCGGCTTCAAGCACCCGACCAAGACCCAGGCCATGCTCCTGCCCGCCATCCTCTCGGGGAAGGACATCCTCGGCCAGGCCAAGACCGGCACCGGCAAGACCGCCGCCTTCGCCCTGCCCCTTCTCCACAGCCTCGAGAAAGACAAGCAGTTCCAGGCCCTGATCCTCGCCCCCACCCGCGAACTCGCCATCCAGATCACCGCCGAGATCGAGGAACTCGGCCAGTTCACCCCCATCCGCAGTGTCTGCCTCTTCGGCGGGCAGGCCGTCCGCCAGCAGGCCGGCCAGCTCCAGCGCGGCGGGGGGCAGATCATCGTCGGCACCCCCGGCCGCATCATGGACATGCTCGAGCGGCGGCTCATCCACTTCAACAACGTCAAGGTCGCCGTCCTCGACGAGGTGGACCGGATGCTCGACATCGGCTTCCGCGACGACATCCGCAAGATCCTCGAAAAGATCCCCCAGCGGCACCAGACCGTCTTCGTCTCGGCCACCATCAGCCCCGACATCGAGCGGCTGGCCCGCAAGTTCATGCACGAGCCCGAGAAGGTCATCGTCGCCAGCGGCTCGCTCACCGTCAGCCTCGTCGAGCAGCATTACCTGGCCGTCGCACCCTGGGACAAGCGCCGCCTGCTCGTGCACCTGCTCCAGCACGAGGAACCCGCGCTCACCCTGGTCTTCTGCCGCCTCAAGCGCGTCGTCGATGAACTCTGCGCCCTGCTCAACAAGCACGGCATCGACGCCCACGCCATCCACGGCGACATGCCCCAGGGCAAGCGCAACAGCACCATGAAGCGGCTGCGCGACGGGCAACTGGGCGTCCTGATCTGCTCCGACCTCGCCAGCCGCGGCATCGATGTCGATGATGTCTCGCACGTCATCAACTACGACCTTCCCGAAGACCCCGAGGTCTACGTCCACCGCATCGGCCGCACCGCCCGCGCGGGGCGGCGGGGCATCGCCTGGTCACTCGTGACGCCCGAGCAGGGCGAACTGCTCACGAGCATCGAACTGCTCATCAACGCCGAGATCCCGAAGATGGATTACCCCGACTTCCAGCCCGGCGAGCGCCCCCCGACGTGGCGCGACCCCGATGAGCGCAAGGAAGGCGGGCTCAAACTCGCGACCTCACCCGAGGTCAAGCCCCAGCCCGTCATCGTCAACCGCACCGCCGCCGCGGTGAACCCCGACATGCCCAAGCCCGATGCCGCCGACCCGAGCAAGTTCCCCGGAGGCCTGGTGCCCACCAAACTGCCCCCCAAGCGCATGTGGGGACGGATGCCGACGGGACGGTGATCTTCTCGATAGAAGATTCGTGATACCAATCTACTCCGAACACGCAGCGAGCAGCGTGTTCGGCATTGCTGAATCCGCTCCGCCCGCAAGGGTGGAGCCACGTTCACTCACAACTCTTCCAGCCGCCGCGCCGTCTCGCGCGCCGTCAGGTCCGCCATCAACTTCGACAGGTCCCCGCCCATCACGTCGCGCAGCGAGTACTCGCCCGGCAGGCGTTCATCCGCGACGATCCCTTCCTTCCATCGGTACGTGCGGATCTTCTCGCTGCGGTCACCGCCGCCGATCTGTTCGCGCCGGGCCGCGTGTCGCTCGGCGTGTTTCTTCTGCTGCTCGATCTCGTAGAGCCGGGCCACCAGGAGCCGCCGCGCCCGTTCGCGGTTCTGCTGCTGGCTCTTGGCTTCCATCATCTTGATCTGGATGCCCGTTGGCTTGTGCAGGATCTGCCACGCCGTTTCGACCTTGTTCACGTTCTGCCCGCCGGGGCCTTGGGCCCGGGTGGCCTGTTCATCCACATCGTTGGCCCAGTCAATCTTCACATCGACCGCCTCCGGTTCGGCCAGGACCGCCACCGTCGACGTGCTCGTGTGGATCCGCCCCTGGGCCTCGGTCGCGGGCACGCGCTTCACGCTGTGCACCCCCGCCTCGAAGGCCAGTTCCGACCAGACCCCTTCGCCCCGGATGTTCACCACCGCGCTGCGGATGCCCCCCACCGCCGCCTCCTCGCTCACCTCCAACGGCTCGACCGTCCAACCACGCTTCGCGGCGTAGCGAGTGTACATCTCCAGCAAGTCGCGGCACCAGATGCAGGCCTCATCGCCGCCCGTGCCAGCGCGCAACTCCATCATGACCGAGCCGACTTTGCCGTCATCGCTGAGCACCAGGCGGGAGAGCACCTCGTCCAGCACGCGCTCGGCCCCGGCCTTCGCGCCAGGCAGTTCCTCCCGGGCCATCGCCACAAGGTCGCGGTCCTCGTTCGCCGCGATCACCGCCTCCAGTCCCTCGATCTCCTTGAGCAGCCCCTTCAGCCGCCGGTACCCCTCGACCACGGGCAGAATCGCCGCCCGCTGCACCGTGCACGCCCGCACCCGCTTGTGATCCGCCAGCACCGCCGGGTCCTCGAGTTCCGCGGCGAGGCGCGTCTCCTGCTCCTCGATCTCGCGGAGTTTGCCCAGGACACGGGCGGGGACGCTCCGCGAACCGACGATCACGCTCTGTGCATCCGATGGCATTTCGCCGTAAGGGTATCGGCATCATCGGCGAGTCTGCGATAAAGGTTGACGCTCTCTCCGGGCGTAATCGTGCTCGCGCCTTGAACATGCTCGATACGTGGGCGTGAACAAGCACTCGCGGCATGCGAAGACAAGATCGGACTGACTACCGATCCGTCAATCCGGCCCGCATGCTCAAACGAAAGCCGTGTGCCGCGTGCATCGCGATGGGTTCATCTGACCGACGCCTCTTGCGACTCACCGTTACTCTCCCCCATGACCCCTCACCCGGAAGCCCCCGCCCCGAACGCCGTAGAACGCTTCCACGCGGTCGATGCCCTTCGCGCCCTGGCCATGTTCCTGGGCGTGGTGCTCCACGCCGCGCTGGGCTTCATGCGGCAGGACAACCCCTTCACGCCCCGCATGGACCCCGCCCGGAGTGAACTCTTCGACCTCGGGGTCTTCTACATCCATTCGTTCCGGATGCAGCTCTTCTTCCTCGTCGCGGGCTTCTTTTCCGCGCTGCTCCTCTCGCGCCGTTCGCCCGCCGACTTTGCCCGCGGCCGATTCGTACGCATTGTCCTGCCGCTGCTCTTCGGGGCGGCGATCATCGTGCCCCTCACCAACTGGCCGTTTCTGAAAGCGCACGACGTACCCGCATCTCCCGCCACGCTGCTGCTCTCGCCCGCGCACCTGTGGTTCCTCGTCTATCTCTGCTTCTTCAGCGCCCTGGCGTGCGCCGCCGCGGTCATCGCCCGCCGCGCACCGAGGCTCACACTGGCCCGTGTTCCTTCCGCGCTGGGCGCGTGGGCCGATTCGCGCTTCGCGCTGCTCCTCCTGGCCATCCCCACCACGCTCCTCACCCTGCCGATGCACTCCTGGATTATCGACACGCCGTGGGGCTGGCCGCCGCAGTGGCGCATCGTGCTGTACTACGGGCTGTTCTTTCTGGTCGGGTGGGGCGTGCAGCGCCGTGGCATCGCCGCCACGATGGGACGCGCCTGGATGATGCTGCTTCCTCTCGCCGTGGTGGTCCTCTTCCCCGGTTTGCTCTGGGCCGCGGCGACGATCCCCACGATCCCCGACCCGCAGGTACCGCGCGACTGGCCGCGCTTCGCGCTCGCGGCGTCCATTCAATCGCTCTTCACCTGGAGCATGATCCTGGGCCTCTTCGGGCTGTTCGTGGCCGCGAGCCGCCGCCAGCGACCCTGGGTTCGATATCTGGCCGATTCGTCCTACACCGTCTACCTCGTGCACTTGCCCATCATCTATTGGGCGCAGTACTGGTTCGCCGATGTCGCCATCCCCGGAATGAGCCGCGGTGCGCTCGAAGCCTTCATCAAGTTCACCATCATGCTCGCCGGCGCAACATTGTTGTCTCTCGCCATCTACGCCCTGCTCGTGCGCCCCACACCGCTGGAACGGTTCATCGGCGGCGGCACCCGCCGCGCCTGATCGGTGGGCG
>DDSA01000003.1:6621-6887 GCA_002343715.1 Phycisphaerales bacterium UBA2402
CCCGCCGCGCCTGATCGGTGGGCGGGCTCACGACGCGGACGCCCCGGGCCGGCTGACCCCATGACCGGGCGACCGCCCACGGTTGAAGGGCTCCCTGCCCACTCTGCCCGTGTGTTTCTACCCTTCCCCATGCTGATCCTTGCCACCCTCCTTCTCGCCCTGAACCCGCCCACGACCGACAAGAAGCCCGTCACCGACACGTACCACGGCGTCGCCATCACCGAGGACTACCGCCACCTCGAAGACTGGAACGACCCCGCCGTGAA
>DDSA01000003.1:7115-7259 GCA_002343715.1 Phycisphaerales bacterium UBA2402
AGACTGGAACGACCCCGCCGTGAAGGCATGGAGCGAAGCCCAGAACGCCTACGCCCGCTCCATCCTCGACAAACTCCCGAGCGTCGATCCGATCCGCGCCCGGGTGACCGAGATCATGTCCGCGCAGTCGCCCATGTACTTCGG
>DDSA01000112.1 GCA_002343715.1 Phycisphaerales bacterium UBA2402
GGTGCTGGCGTCGATGTCGGCCCAGACAGGTTGAGGAAGCCCATCGCCATCGGGGTGAGCAATGATCGAGGTGATGCCGTGCTGCGCCTCGATCGTCGCGGGGTGGGAAGACGAGCCGATGGGTCCGAAGACGTCGATCGTCCCGATGCGCCCCGAACTCGCGTCGATGGTGCCCGCCAGCCAGCCCGCGCCGGGGGCAACGGGTTGGCCGATTCTCACCCGCGACAACACGCCGCCCGAACTCGCGCGGAGCACGCCGATCTCTGAGAGTTCGTTCGCCTGGACCATGCCGATCGCAACGACACTGGAATCGGCGATGGACCCGGTGGTTGTGACCACACCGGCGACCTTTCCACCGGCGGATGCGGTTCCTACCTGCAAACGCATTATGGTCCCGCATGTGACATTGCCGATGTCCGTCTCGTTCGGCGGCGGCTCAACCGTGCCCGGGATGTTCCCGGACACCGCCGCGGCCAGCCGCACCTGCGAAAGCACGGACGCTGTTCCGGTGAGTCCGCCCCAGTGCGTACCCGCCGCACTGAGCGGGGTGCTTGCCTCAAACTCGCCAAACTCGTCAACACCTCTCGCAATCAGAATATCGAACGTGGAACTGCTGCTGTGGGTACCGCTGAGACTGATCCGCCCGATTCGGCTCGTGCCGCCCGATGAACGGATGCGAATGATCCGGGTGTTGTCGCTCACGGTCAACGAGATCGGTTCGCCATCGTCTTTGCATGTGTACACGATGCTGCCGGTGATCGGCACTTCTTCGATGCACACGGTCGAGCATCCGCCGCACGCCTGGGCGGCGGCTTGCTGAGTCCTAAAACCCGACCCCCCCCCTAACAGAATCGCGAGAGTCACGGCGAACAAGCGGAATCTCATGACGAGTACTCCTTCTTCGGCGAACCCAACAAGCGCCGACCAGCGTCCAGAATAGGCTGGCCGTCCCGGCGGAAGGAATGGTCGCTATTCGGAAGCCACCATCGAAGCCAGATCCTGATGGGCCGTCCCCACCAAAGACATTCACCCGGTCGGCGTTTCGAGCCGAATCAACGCCGCCGCCGACGGCTGACCCATCGAGCACGCGATACATATCCCCGTTCACGATCAGGATTTCCTCGGTCCACTCTCTTCCACAGCCCGCGACATCGAGCAGCCCCCACGGTGACCGGGTATTGGGGTACGACATGAGGGGAATGCGTCTCTCCGCGCTGGCCGGCAGCACAAACCCGGAGTTTGCTTCACCAGTCCCCGGAGGTCCATAGTTGAGCGGCGTGTCGTTGCTGTTGGAATAGAGCCACCAGCCGTCTCGGGTCGGGTTGGCGGGGTCGTAGTGAGCACCCTTCAGCCATTCATCGAGTGAGGGAATCCAGTAGCGAGCGCCCGGACTTCGGGTCGCCTGATCGCTGAACTGGCCCGGCGCGGGATAGGCGAACGTCGCCGTGTCGTACGCGCCGTTGGCGATGGCCGAGAGCGCGACCCCCTTGTCGTTGTGCAGCCAGTTGCAGAACCTCGCGCTGGTGCGCCAGTCGATGCCGTAGACGGGCCTGTTTCCCGCATCCGCCTCGGCGCGCAGCCGGAACCGCCGCCCCGCCCCGGTGTACGTCGGGTCCAATTCCGCGCCCCAGGTGATGGGGATGGGCATGATGTGGTCGGGCACCGCATCCGGCCGCGCCTTGAAGGTGTTGAAGAACTCCAGCCACTGCGCCGTGGTGACCTCAGAGCGGCTCAACTTGAACTCGTAGCCCACGCTCCCCCGCCCCGTCACGCGCCCCGTTGGGTCCGGGCCGTTGTACGCCGGGTTCCACGACGCGCCGATGGTCACGAAGTCGATGCCGCTGGGGTCGGGCTGCGCGAAGGTAGGGGCCGCGAGCGATAACACCGCAGCCGCGGCCCGAGGCGCGGTCAACCTCGATGATCGGTGTTCGTTCGGCATGGTGGCGCTCCCGTCTGTAACAACTATGCCACACGTTTGGGATGATGCCAACAAAAATGCAGAGATATCTCACATAAATGCACAATCGTGGGGCCACGGCTGGCCAAACGGCCGCGCCCGCGGAGGCTGCGGCTGCACGACGATATTCACTCTCACATTCTCGCGCGGGCGAGGAGTGGGCGAGGCAACACAGGGCGCGCCGCTGAGACCCGGCGGGGGTGGGCCGACGTGGGCGGATCGGGCGGGTCTGGTCGGTCTTTCAACAGCCCACTACCCCCGGCTGCCCACGCGCTTCTTGCCTTCGATGAACCCGGGTGCCCCGCCGCCGCGCTCGAACATGTCGGCGAACTTGAAGGCCTTGCGCGACTTCCACGCCTTGCGGTGGAAGGCGTCGCTGGCGAGGAGCGGGAAGAGGGCGGACAACTCGCCGAAGACCATCTGCTCGTGGACGACATCGACCTTGCCCCAACTGCACGCCTCGCGGAGGGTGGAGCCGGAGAGGGCGCCGTCGCGGCTGTCGGCCACGGTCATCTGGATCGCGTACTTGTGCATCCCGATATCACCCCTGGCCTTGCCTCCCTTGCGTTCGGCGAGCAGTTCCGCCGCGACGACGATGTCCTGGGCGAAGTTCTTGGGAACGCCCCCGCCGAGCATGAGCAGGCCGGTGTCCTTGCAGGCGAGTTTGATGTCGGTGAGTTCGCGGAAGTCCTTGCCGCTGTCGAAGGCGACGTACCCCTCCCCCTTCTCGTTGCGCTCGACCTGGTGCAGGACGATGCCGAACCCGGCGGAGCAGTCGCTGAAGGCGGGGCAGAAGATGGGGACGCGCTTCTGGTGCGCGGTCTTGACGAGGCTCTCGTTCCTGGCGTGGTGCTTGACGAGGTAGGCCCCCATCGCGTCGATGAACTCGCGGCTGGAATAAGCGCCGGGCTCGAAGAGGTCAAAGATCTTCTTCGTCGTGTCGTCGCAATCCCGCAGGTCGTCCTCGTTGATGTAGGTGTCGTAGATGCGGTCGATCATCAGGTTCCGCAGCGTCACATCGTCCACCGGCGGGGCCTCGGGGCTGCCGGGGGCGATGTAGTGCTTGAAGCCCAGGCCCTCGAAGAAATCCTGATCGACGATGTTGGCCCCGGTCGAGACGATCGCGTCCACCATGTTGTTCTCGAGGAGCGTGATGATCGCCTTCTTGAGGCCGGCGGAGATGAGCGAGCCCGCCAGCGTGAGGATGACGGCGCACTCCTTGTCCTTGAGCATCATCGAATAAATGTCGGCCGCGTTCGCGAGCGTGCGGCTGCTGTAGGCCATCTTGCGGTAGGCGTCGATGATGGGGCGGGCGTCGAACGCCGCGATATCGACGTGCTTGACGGGGTTGGCGAGCAGTTCCTTCTTCGTCCACTGGGCCATGCGAAACTCCATGTTCAACGCCGCGGATCGTGACGGACCCGCGGCAGACCGGCCAAGCCCCCCCTGGCCACACGTGATGGATGGGTCGCCGGGGGTGGCGGCGACTGGGGGGATTATTGGCGCGGCAACGGCGGTGTACGAACACCGGCGGCCACGCCGATGGGTGGGTCGGGCCGCTCCGGGCCTCGATTCCGCGGCCGGCTTGGGTCACCACTCGGAGTCTGCTCCGAAAGCGCGGGGTAGACGTGGCGCAACCGGGCGCGCGAGTGGACCGTCAGAAGAACCCCCGCGGCGGCGCGGGGGGGCGGTGAAACTCGGTGAGTGAATGGGCCGTCAGTCGCAGCCGCCGTTCTCCCAGTTGACGAAGAACCACTCGACATCCGGCCCGTCCACGCCGCCATCGCAGTTGACATCGCCTTCCGGCTCGCCCGCGGACCAGGCGTTGAAGAAAGCCTCGACATCGCCGCCATCCACGCCGCCGTTGTGGTCGAAGTCGGCGGGGCAGGGGCAGTCGGGGTCATCGGGTTCGCCGGTGCCGGTGCTGCTGAGCTGGGTCAGGTAGAAGCCGTAGGTGAAGTCCCGCACCGGGGGAGGCGAGTTGGGCGGGTCGGGTAGGATCAGATCGCAGTACAGCGCCGTTGGTGCGGCGGCGCTGCGGCGGACCTCGTACCAGCCCGCGGGGAACTTCCACGAGCCGTTGCCCAGGATCGAGACATCGCGGCTGAAGCCCGAATCCAGCCCGCGCTTGACGGTCACGGCGTACCGCGTCGGGCTGATGAGCGTCTCCATGTACGTGCCGTTGACATACCGGACGAACCAGAGGTCAACCGGGGAACCGCTGGCAAGGTCGGTACGCACCGGCCCGTAGAACCGGACCTTGATGGGGCGCGCCGGCGGAGGGTTCGGCCCGGTCCGGTCGAACTCGTGGGTCCGGATCACCGTCGTCATGTCGTCGTGCGGGGGGTCGCAGTCTGTTTCGTACAGGTAGAAAGGCGCGAGGCCCACCGCGCCGCCGCCGATGGTGCCGGAGGTTCGGGTGTACACGGGCATGGTGTCGATGTTGTCCGTGCTGGCGGCGACGCTGAACGAGATAACGGTGGCACCGTTCTCGATGATGACCGGGCCGGAGCAGTAAGCCTCGGGATCGGGTGAGGCTGCGCCAACCCCGTTGATAATGACCTGTCCCGCCAGTCCCTGAGCCTCATCGATGTTGATGACGCCGGGGACAGCGGTTTCCGGCGGGCTGTTCTGCATCAGTCCGCCGATGATGACCGCCCTGTCGCTCGGAATCGAGGGGAACCGGAAACGTCCTGCGTGGCTGCCGTACACAATGAAGGAATCGAAACTGTCGCACCAGACCGTGGGGCGGATCGGCTCGCCGCCGGATGTGTGAAGGGAGTACGTATTGCCGATCTGCACGTCCTGCATGACCACTTAGACTTGGGGCACATCAAGTGTCGTCACTTCGCCCTCGTACATCTCGTCGATCTTCAGTTTCGTGATGGAACCGGCAAGGATGCGCGGGGCGTCTGGTTTCGCTTCCAGAAACATCCTTCGCACGTCTACGGCTTCGATCGTGGCCGCGCGAATAACCCCCTCGGGGTCGGCGGCACCGACGTTCACGCCGTTCATGCCTTCACCGATGCGCAATCCATCAAGGCCGCGGCCGACGGTCACGGTGCGCAGTTGGCCATAGATCCAGTCTTCGTCGTCCTGCTTGGCCGCCTCCACCGTTCCCTTGAGCAGATTGCCGATGGTCACGTTGGCGTTGGGCGCGAATGTGGCCCCGCGGATCACGGCGATGTTGACGTTTTCGGCGACCGTGATGGGCTGCTCGATCGTGCCGCCGACCCAGATCCCCCACGTCTGGCCGTCGGTGTATGCCCCCGGCGCCCTGAGATATCTCGTGAAGACGGCCTTTTTCAGGTCACCCGCGGTGCGCAGGTTCTCCAGTCGAGCGGGTTCATAGCCCACCTCGGCCTGCACGTTGCCCACTTGAATGAAGGCGTCGATGTCGTACGCGGCGGTGGGAAGTCCGGAGCCGGTGTGGTTCCACTCACCCGTGAAGATCAGGCCCACATCACCCCCGACCAGAATCCCCGGCTCTTCCAGCGAACTGGCGATCGTGATCGGGCCGGTGCACCTGATCTGACCGATGGAGCCGTAGGGAGCGAGGATGCGGCCGCTGATGCCCGCGGCGTTGGCGTTGGGCGCGACCTCGATGCTGGTGATGCTCACGTTGTTGACGCCCGCCGTAGCATCGTGCTTGCAGACGATGTCGCCGCTGATCGAGTTGGACGCGACGATGTGGCCGACAGGGGTGCCATCCGACCCGAAATCGCTGCCCCAGACCTCGATCGGGACGTTGATATTGCCGCCGGACTGCGGGGTGCCGCTGGTTGTCACTTGCAGGCGAAACACTTTGCCCACCTCAACCTTGGAGCCTGTCGGGCCATCGAGGTTGCCGGAGATGGAGGCGCAGAGGTGGGTGATTTCGCGGGTGTCCGATCCGTTGACGATGATGCCTTGCCAGTGGCGGGCACCTGCGGGAATCTCCAAGGCGCTGGAGAGCGGAAACGTGGTCGTTTCCACGCCGGTGATGTCATCGAAGCCGGCAACGAGCACTCGAAGGTTCGGCCAGGTGTAGCCTGTGATCGTGACCGGCCCAACATCGGAAAGCACATGCGAGTTCGGGTCCTCGGCGTTGATGCGGATCATCGTGATGTTGTCGGACCCGCACCCGGCATGGGTGCCAGGCGTGATGTCGATGTCGATGGCCTCATTCGCATCGTACTCGAGCGTTCGACACTGGCCGTTCGCCGTCGACAAGTAGACCTTCACCTCGTTGTCGGCGAAAGCGACGGGGGCGGTGGCGGAGAGGAAGAACCCGATGGCGGCGCACAGATAGCCCGCCAGCGGAACGCTGGTGTGTCTTGTCATTGACTGCTCCTACTCGAAGAGGGAGATCACCGTCGGCGACGGAGGCACCATGCTCCCGCCGCCACCGCCACGAGCAACGCGCCCGGGGCGGGAACTGCCGATGCGATTCGTAAGCCGTAATTCAGGTCAGGAAGACTCGGATAGTCGCTACCCATTCGGGGAATTGAATCGTTGCCGATATCGAAACGGGACCAGCGCGACCCCAACGCGAGTCGCACAGGGATGCTGCTTGGCGCAATTGCAGTCTCAGACCATTCGGCCGTGGCCCCCGCCATGTCGAGCAAACCCCACGGCGACTGCACGGTTGGATAGGCACCAGAGGGATGCGGTAATGCCCATCATCGGGAAGGCTGAACGCTGTGTTGGCCTGGCCAGCACCCGGCGGCCCGTGAATGAGCGGTTCGTTCGTCGCCGCTGGCGTGTTCCACCACCAGCCTCCGACATTCATGCCGCCGTGGTTGGGGTCGTAGAAGCCGCCCTTGATCCACTCATCCAGCGTGGGGATCCAGTAGCGGGCATCGGGGTGGTGGGCGAACTGGTCGGTAAAGATGTTGCCGCTTGGGCCGGTGTAGCCGAACGTGCTCACGTCGTAGGCCCCGTTCATCACGGCGGAGAGGTCGGTGCGTTTGTCGTTGTGCAGCCAGTTGCAGAACATCGCCGCGGTGCGCCACGAGGGGCCGCTGACAGGCAGCAGCCCCGCATCCGGAATCCACGAAGCGAGCGCGAACCGCGGCGATTGACCTGGTCCGCGGTCTACGCCGCCCCAGCGAACCGGGGCGGTCAGGTGCGGGGCCCTTCCGGCAAATGCTTCGTAGAACTCCATCCACTGCGCGGTCGTCACTTCCGTGCGACCCAGGCGGTACTCGTAGGGAACGCTGCCGCGGCCGGTGACGGTCTGGTTGACATCCGGCCCGGAGTACGCGGGATTGCCCGGCGCGCCGATGGTGACGAAATCAATCCCGCTGGGGTCGGGCTGGGCGAGGGCGTTGGTTGAGAGGATCGCGGCGATGAGGCCGGTACGCACAGCGCGAATCGTGCCAAATGAAAACCTATCGCCGCGGGGGAGGGGGTGTTCGGTATGCGGAGCACTTGCTCTGCCCATCCGGGCGGAGGGCCGAAGCGCGGCACGAGCGTGAAGAGAGAACTGCCGACATGGCGAAGACTCCTCGGGACGTCCAGTAGACCCCGGTTGTTGGCCGGGGCAAGCGGCCTGATGTGAAAGAAACGGACACTTTCTCGGAACGTGGCATGGCATGATGGCCTCCGGGCCGCGCGGCCACGCCCGGGGCGCGGAACTTCACCGGTTGGGCCGCCTGAGCCGTCTGTGTCAAATATGCCACACGAAACTGAATGTGCCAACAAAAAAGATCTCAGAATCATCAAAATCGTTGAAGGAGAGGGATCGCTCACCTCACTTTGACAGAACGCGCTGTTCGTGCGGTTGGGCACACGCCTCGGCGTGTTCAACGTGAAGGGATCGGCAAGAAACCCGCGAGGAGCGGCGAACTCTCGACCGAGGCAGTCCCTGCGATCGCTGGCATATCACGGAGCGATCGATCCGCCCGTGGCCGCGGGCGATGAAGAACGACATGGTGCACGCGTGTTCGGGCACGGACTCCGGCAGTGCACCGGCTATTCCAGAATCGAACGCAGATGCTCATACCAATCGCTGCGGAAGACCCCGCGGGGGTCCACTTCCGTCTTTTTTGCCAGAAACTCCGGCAAGCGCGGGTAACACCGCAGGAGTTGCTCGCGTGCAGCCCATCGGTGGTAGGTCAGAAAGAACGACCCGCCGAACCCCGCCGCGGCATCGATGAGCGCCCGGGCCGTGCCTCGGGAACGATTGATGCCCGCATCCGTGTGCGGCGTGCGCAGGTTGAAAATAATGCACGCCCAATCCCGACTCGCCCAGGGAAGGAACGTTGTGTCATCTCGCCGGATCGACCGGATGGTCCCGTAGATGTCCTCGACGCCGCTCTCCCGCAGCACGCCCCTCGCCGCGGCGAGAAACTCGCCGAGTCTGTCCGGCGGCACGTAGAGTTCCGTGATGACCAGACTCTCGCGCGCGTGAGCCGCCGCCGAGTCGTGGGTGAGAAACTCCGAGTACGAGGGGATGTAGGTGCTCAGTTGAAGATCGTCCGACCAGTAGACCCGCCCGTGTGAGGCGAGATAATGAGCGGAATACTTCTCGAAAGCGGCACGCTTGTCGGTGTGGGCCAGTCGCAGCAGGCCGATCCACTGATCGCGGGTCAGGTCCGACTCTCCCGATGTGACCGTGGCACCATCATCGGGCCGGTAGCACGCGAAGACGCCCCTGCGAAGGAACCCGGCATCGGCCGGGTCGATGGCGTACTGAAAGTCGCCGTACACGCACCCGTCGGCGATGCGCCGCTCGACGGCCCGCACCGCATCGTCGATGTCGATGATGTCGACCAGGCGACGCATCGGCCTGCGCGGCACGAGGCGCAGTGTCACCTCGGTCACAAGCCCGAACAGCCCGTAGCCGCCGACCACGAGCGCGAAGAGCGGGGCGTTCTCCGCGCGGCTGCACTCGACCGCTTCTCCGTCGGGAGTCACCAGCCGCAGCGACTCAACATCTTCGACGATGGGACCCATGAGCAGCCCACGCCCGTGAGCATTGCACGCGATCGAGCCGCCCAGGGTCAGTTCATCGGCGCCGGTCTGTTTCTGCCGGATCGCCCAGGGGTGCGGGCCGAGGCCGTCCATCTCCCGGCAGGCACGCACGACATCGGTCCAGACCGCGCCCGCGCCGATCCGCAGCAGGCCCCGCTCCGCATCGCACCCGCGCACGGCCTTCATCGCGCGGGTGTCGATGAGAACCGAATCCCGCAGAAACTGCTGCCCGCCCATCGCGTGACGAGCGCCGCAGACAGCGATCCCTCGCCCTCCGTGCTCCCGCACGCACGCCGCGGCCTCGTCGGTATCCCGCGGGCGCACGATCAATGAAACCGGGGTCTCGTTGAGCGCCGAGTGAACGTCGTTCACACGAGTGGATTCGGAAAGGGGGTTCATATGCTAGTATAGCATACACTAACATGTGAGAGCGCGTCCTGCTGCGCCTTGCCCATCTCAACGCGCCGGGAGCGCATCGGCGAGCGCTGCCCCGGCCCGCGGCTCCGCCCCTGCATAATCCTCTCCGAGCAGGGCCGCGAGGGTCGCGGCGATCTGCGCGTTGGAGACCGGGCCGATGTCGGCGCGCTCGCCCAGCGGCGGCGTGTCGGGTCCGATGACGGCGATCCACGTCTCATCCGCGCCGATCACGTTTCGGTTGTGGTCGCGCCATTCCCTGATCCGCGCCGGGGGGCACCCCTCGGCCCCGCCCCGCCCGTGGTCGCAGGTGATGATGAGCGATGTGGTGCCCGCGTACTCGGGCATGGTCTGGAGCGTCTCCCAGAGTTCCTTCAGGTATCCGTCCACGCGGTGGGCAGCGCGCAGGTACTGGTCGTACTCGCCCTCGTGGGCCCATTCGTCGGTCTCGCCGAGGCCCAGGAACATCACGCGGGGCTTGTTGAGTTTCATCCACTCCAGCGCCGGCGTGAAGATGAAGGAGTCGAAGGGGGCCGCCGACCAGCGGTAGGGGGTGTCCCTCCGGACGCGGTTCATCGTCTCGATGCGTTCGGAGAGAACGCCGAAGTTCGTGTCGCCGAAACCGCAATCCACCGGGAACCCCGCCCGGCGCGTGTTGAAGATGTACGGGAAGAGGTCCCACCCGCAGAAGGCGGCCACCCGCCCCGCGTACTCGGGCTTGCGGTGCAGCCACTCGAAGACCGTGACATCGGGGTTCCAGACCTTCTTGTTGCCGTCCACGTACGCGGACGGAAAGCCGCAGAAGTTCTCCGTGTACCCCGGGTAGGAGACCTTCACGGGGTTGATGATCTGGCAGTGCGAGCCGCGGTTGCGGTTGCCGTAGACCTGACCCCGCGTGGCGATCGTGGACCAGAAGAACGGCATCAGGGCGGCCCGGCGCTCTTCGGGGGTTTCGCGCCAGAACTGGGCGCGGAGGGCCTCGGGGTTGTCGACGCCCTGGTCCTTCGAGATCATCCGCTCGTCCGCGCCGCCGAAGACCTCCTGCCAGCGCAGGCCGTCGGTGATGATGAGGAAGGCGTTGCGGGTGACGGGGGGCGCGGCGGGGGCCGACATGACGCACACGCACGCGATACACGCGGTACGGAAGAGCATGAGCGAGCGTAGGTGGCTTGGGGCTTCAGCCCGGAGCGGATTGACACGCGCGCTCATACCAGCCGCGCGAGTGCACAAAGCCACCGTGATGATTCATAGGCTCATTCGCGTTTGTGACATGTGATCCTGTCGAAGTCATCAAACCGATCTCGGACTTCAGCAAGACCACAAGGACGGCCCCGCTACCCTGCACGCATGGCCGACACACACCCCGCCGACCTGCTCGACCGCGCGATCCGCGATGCCGGTTCGCCCGTCTGCGTCGGTCTTGATCCCGTCCTCGAGC
>DDSA01000082.1:0-946 GCA_002343715.1 Phycisphaerales bacterium UBA2402
GGCGTGGCTCCAGGAACGAGCCAGGGCCGTGGTGGACCGCGCGGCGGGAGCGGGGCCGGAAGCGCCCCGGGCGTTTCTCCGGGGCCTGATACTCGGTGACTATGACCCGGCGCAGCGCGAGGTGTACAACGCCTTCGCACGCCAAGGGCTTGTCCATGTCCTCTCGATCTCGGGCTTTCATCTCTCCGCGATGGCGCTGGTGGCGCTGGCGGTGATCCGGCTCTCGGGCGACCGCGGGTGGCTTGAGCCGGTGCTGGTGGCGGTGCTCGTGCTGCTGTACATGGCGATCGTGCCCGCGGCCTCGCCGATCGTGCGCTCGGGGGCGATGGTGCTGCTCATCCTGCTCGCCTCGGCGATGGGGCGGCGGTACGACCACGTAACGCTCCTGGTCTGGATCGCGTTGGGGCTGGTGCTGTGGAGGCCGCGGGACCTGTGGGGCATGGGCTTTCAACTCTCGGTGGGCCTCACGGCGGCGCTGTTCTACTTCACGCCGATCGTGCGGGGCCGCCTCTTCGGCGAGACGCTGCGTGGCACGGTCCGTGACCGCGAGCATCAACTCACCGACCGCGTGAAGGAACTGCTGAAGGACGCGGCGGCGGCGAACCTGCTCTGCTGGGCCTTGGCCGCGCCGCTCATCGCGTACCACATCGGGATCGTCAGCCCGCTGGCCTTTATCGTGAGTTTTCTGGTCACGCCGCTGGTGATGCTGGTCCTCTGGGTGGCGTACCCGGCGCTGCTGATCGGGATGTTCGTGCCCGCCCTGGCGGGCGGGGCGTCCTGGCTGATCGGGTTTTTTGCGCGAAGCGCGGTGTGGTTGGTGAACGTCGCGGACGGCGTTCCCGGAAGTTCGGTCATCCTGCCCCCGGTGACGCTGTGGTGGACCTTCGGCGCGACGGTCGCCGTTGGCTGCGTGCTCCGGTTCGGCGTGCGGCGCGGGCCGGCGCGG
>DDSA01000082.1:1142-6520 GCA_002343715.1 Phycisphaerales bacterium UBA2402
GGCGTGCGGCGCGGGCCGGCGCGGCGTATCGGCGCTGTGGCATTCGCGCTGCTCGTGGTGTGGACGGGCATCGAGTTGTTCGTCCCGAGGCGCATCGGCGCGGACCTGCGTATCGACACGTTCGATGTCGGGGACGGCACCTGCCATCTGATCCGAAGCGGGCGCGACGCGGTCCTGTGGGATTGCGGCAGCCTGGCCGGCGGCCAGACGCACTCGCGCATCGAGCGTGCCGTGCGGGCGCTGGGCGTGCGAGCGACGCCGCGGGTAATCATCACCCATCCGGACATCGATCATTTCGGCGCGCTGCTCGACCTGGTTCGGCCGCTGGGCGTGCGCGAGGTCATCACCTGCGAGCGGTTCTTCACCGATGCCCAGCGCGATCCCGCCGGAAGCGCGGCGGTCCTGCTCCGCGAACTGGCCGCTCGCGGGGTGCGGACCTATTCCGCGGCGGCGGGCGATGAGGTCCCGCTGGGCGGGCTTGTGCTGCGATTCATCTCCCCCGAGCGGGGCGCGGCCTACGAGATCGACAACGACCACTCGCTGGTGGGGCTGGTGTCGGCGCGTGCCGCGCCGCTGGCGCTTTTCACCGGGGATGTTCAGGACGCGGCCATCGCCTCGCTGACCGAACGCTACCCCGAATTATCTGTGAAGGTGCTGGAACTGCCTCACCATGGGTCAGCGCGTGAGACGGCGATCCGCTGGGTGGGCGACGTTGACCCACGCCTTGTGATTCAATCCACCGGCCCCCGACGCGCCAACGACCCGCGATGGGCACACCTGCGCGAGTCGCGCCTATGGCGTTGCACCGCGACCGATGGCGCGGCGTGGGTGGAAGTGAGCGATGGAGCGGAGGTCACGGTGAGGTCGGGGAGTTTCGTGAAGCCGTAGGCTGCCCCTGCAGACGGGGCGGTGTGCAAGTCAGCACCCCTGTTCCCAGAACGTGAAGAAGAACTCCACATCGGCGCCATCGATACCGCCGTCCTCATTCACGTCCGCGTGTGGTTGGGCGCTCTCCCAGGCGTTGTAGAAGGCTTCGACATCGGCGCCGTCGATGCCGCCGTCCTGGTTGAAGTCGCCGATGCACGGCGGGGGCGCGAGGCGTGCCACGTATCCCACGTATCGCTGCGTGGTGGTGTTGTACGCCCATCCGGCGATGATCTGGGCATCGCCGCTGGTGAACGTTTCGCGCAGACCGAGGTTCGCGGGAACGGTCACGCCGTCGGCCGCGAGAATGTCCCGCAGAGAACGGACGCCCGTTTCCTGTGTCCATACGATCGCCTGCCACGAGTTCGGGCCGCCGTCGATCATGTAGCCCACCAGCGTGTTGGCATCGGCGGAGCAGTCCGAAACATAGATAGAACCGTTGGGGCGAGCGGGCAAGCTGCCGATATCCACCATGCCGGTTTCTGTGGTCCAGCGGAAGCCGCGGTTCGCGAAGTTGCCGTTGGGTGCAAAGCCGGGAGAGAAACCAACGACGACCGTACCATCGGTCGAAGCCGCGGTACCAAAGGCGCCGCCGGTGGCGATCGGGCTGGGGAGATTGCCGATGTTCTCCGGTGTATCACCGGATCCTGTCCAGCGCACAGCGAAGGTCAAGTCGTCGGTGTCGGGGTCCTGATCGCCGAGGGTGCCGTAGCCCACGACGGTTGAGCCATCGGCGGAGATGTCCTCCGCGCTGCCGAAGTCCAGTGTGTCGGGGCCCAGGTCCGTGAGCGGGGTGAAGCCATCCTCCCGCGTCCAGCGCCAGCCCTGCTGGTACGCATCGCCGAAGTTCGCCCCTGTTGTTCCCACGACCACCGAACCATCGCCCGAAACGCCGGTCGCGTAACTCACGTTGCCCGCGGGCAGGCCGCCGATGTCGAGCACACCTTCTTCATCCCAGACGAACGCGCGAACATTCGCCAGGGGTCCGCCGCCCAGCGACCCTACCACGACCGAACCGTCGGCGTTGATCGCGATCGGGTTGAGATCGCTGCCGAACGGATCGGCGATGTACGTTCGGGTGTTGGTTTCCAGATCCAGGATGTATCCCTTGAGCGGATCGGGCCGCGTCACGGAGTTCTGGAGGGAAACCAGAACGTACCGCCCATTGGCGGATACATCCTGTACGACGGCGTAGTCATACCCGACATCCGGGGCGATGGTAAAAAAACTGCTCTGCGCGGCGGCCGCTCCGGCAAGGGAAACGCACACCGCGGCGGACAATCGCGACCATTGGGAATTCTGCATGGTGATCCTTTTCGGGCGGCACGAGAAACCGTCCGGAGCAGCGTAGTAGACATCACCTGTCGAAGGCACCGCTAAGTCAAATCTTATTCTCGATTGAGTTATCGGCGTAATGGTGCGTGGCGCCGCGCTGCGATACCGCGAGGTGGAGGATCAGGCTTTTCACTTCGGGACAAACAACCGCGATCATCGACGTGATCGTGCTTCAGCACCCCTGCTCCCAGAAGGCGAAGAAGAAGTCCACATCGCTTCCGTCGATGCCGCCGTCCTGGTTGATGTCGCCGGACTCCTCGCCCGCTTCCCACGCGGCGTAGAAGGCCTCGACATCGGCACCGTCGGTGCCGCCGTCCTGGTTGAAGTCGCCGGGGCAACGAGGTTGAAACTCATAGGCCCCCATGTCGATCACGGCGGTGTGCATCGGGCTTGGGAGTCCGGTGTCGGCCGTGAACGGGTCATCGACGAAGCGTGATCGGGCTGCGATGTCGGTGAGGATCGAGGCATGGGCGAGGACGTTGCTGCCGGCGTCGGTGCAGGGTGATCCATCGGCGAGCGTGTAGGGATCCACGTCCGAACCGGCGAAATGAGGGTTGGAACTCATGTTCCCCGCGCCGGCAAAAAGGCGGTCCTGTGTGTTGCTGTAGAACACGGAGTTGACGAGAAAGTCGCTGCTCCCGCCGCCGCCGCAGGGCCGTCCGTAACCGGGGGGCGACCACAGGAAGGAGTTTCCCCACACGTTGCAGTTCCTGAGCACGATGTGGCCGGCCCCGCATCCCACGAGAGCGGATGAGTTTCCGGCGATGGTGCAGTTCGTCAACGCGAGGAGAGCGTCGTAGGACGCCACCGCGGGGACGCCGCTCGGGCTGTCGGCGAAGAGACTGTTGATCGCGATGCTCGATCCCGTCGCGAAGAGGTGAGATCCGTAGTGAAGTTGCAGATTGCAGTCGCCCGCAATCCGATTTCCCTCGAAGCGAGAGTTGTAGACATAGACCACTCCACGCACCGCGCCGCCATCGCGGGTAGAGGCGTTGCCGGTGAACACGCAGCGGTTGATCGTGGTTCCCCCTCGGGCATGGATCGCGCCGCCGCCGACCTGGCTCCACTCCGCGTAGAGACACGAAATCGTTCGGTTGTCGGAGAAGGTGGAGTCTGTCAGGATCGTGCCCCCCTGGCCATAGATCGCACCCCCCGCCGAGCCGGCCTCATTGCCCCGGAACAAGCAGTCCGCCACATCCAGCGCTGCGTTATTGCTTTGCGCCACAACGATAGCGCCGCCCAATCCGCGGTTGTCAACCCCCCCCCGCAGCGTCGCCGCGTTTGCTTCAAAGTCGCAACCTCTGAACACGGTCGAGCCGCTCGAGACGGCGACCGCGCCGCCGTCCCATGCGCGATTTCGGAGGAAGGTGGTGCCGCGGCACTCGGACTCTCCGGCGATGCTCAGCGCCCCGCCGCTGCCGCTCTGCCCCGGGAGAGACGCTACATTCTCGATGAACTCGCAGTCATCGATGATGGTCGTCAGACCGTGGTGCGCGAGCGCCCCGCCGGAGCCCCGGCAGAGGTTGGCGCGGAACACGCTGTTCGAGACGCGCAGGTGCGTGGCGACGCAAAACACGGCTCCGCCGGACCCGCTCGGGCCGGCTGTGATATCGCGCGCCGAGTTTCGATCAAACGTGCAGCCGTCGATGGTCAGGCCGCCGTAGTTGAGGAGCGCGATAGCGCCGCCGTACTGGGCCGCCCGGTTTCGCACGAACGTGCATCGACGCGCCGAGAGCACGGCCGTGTGCAGGAGCACGCCGCCGCCATGCGAATGCACCGCGTCGGAAACAACTCGGGCCTCGCCGTCCGCGATGGTCAGGCCGTCGATCTCGAACCCGCTGCCGGCGGGACCGATCGCCGACAGCACGTGGTGGGCATTGTCCGCGCGGCTGGAAAAACCGCCCGCATCGTCGCCCGCGAGATCGCCGCTCAGGATGGTTGAATGGGCTTCAAAGTCCCGGCAGTCCGGACATTGATCCATGCCCGCGTAGCCGCCCTTCACTGGTACTCCGGGCGGAAGCGCGAACGTGGAGAAGGGTTGACCGACACTACCGGGCACGTACATTCCACCGGCGATTCGAACTTCCGTTACGCCGCACGGCAGTTTGGCCATGAGCAGGCCGCGTTGGAGCGAGCCGATGGCGCTCGCCCAACCGGCCCCGCTCAGGGCGTCATTCCCGCCGACCTTGACGTGGAGCGTCTGGGGCGGTGGCGGCCCGAGGTAGACCAGGCACGACTCGCCGGTCGAGCGGGCGAACTCCACAGGAATGCCGCCGTTCTCCACGATCAGCGGCCTTAGCCGCACGCCCCCGGCACCGGAATAGAAGTCCACGACTGTGTACGCGGATGCGGCCATCGCACGGGCTGTCAGGGAGACCGTCAGCCGGTACGTCTGTCCTGAGTTGAGGCGAACCGGACCGATGCGGGCCACGCCCATCGGGGTCTGGCTGATCTCGATCATGGCGGGCTGGGATGCCAGTTCCTCGATTCGCACGCTCAGGCAGGCCCTGCGACCCTGCGACGCATAGTTCGAGGTGTCGGAGCACGGCCGTGCATCGAGTGCGCCGGACACGGTGCCGAGTACGTCAAACTCGAAGTACACATCAAACGACCCGGTGCTGCCGACGACCATGAAGCGGTCTTTCCATTCGGCCACCGAGTCACCCATGCACCAAGTTCCCGTCCCGTTCGCCGAAGCCATCGCTCTGAGCACGCCGTAGTCGGCGGCGGCGGCGGCGTTGGTGTTTCGTTGAGGGCAGGAGTTTTCGACTTGTTCCGGGTGACACCGCGGGGATTCGCATTGAGCAACCCAACCACCTCCACCGCTCAACACATGACTTGATGCACACGACCGCGTGGATACCTGGGACGACGCGGTGCTCGCCGAAAGGAGCGCGACCAGCGCGGTCATCCGCGCGATCAGGCCGTGAATCCGAAAGGACGGCGCGTGCATTTTCTCACGGTGATGCCGGTGGACCATAAACACTCCTTCAAACTCTGTGAAACGAACCACTCCCGCACGATGGACGGAGCGGAATTCAAAGGCCGATCCGTCGGAATTCCGATCCGTGCCGACCGGTCACCGGGGACGCCTGCGCTTCTCGATCAAGGTCAGGAGG
>DDSA01000082.1:6764-7681 GCA_002343715.1 Phycisphaerales bacterium UBA2402
TCCATCCAGCGACGATCGTGGGGAAAGAGGCATGAACGGAGGTGAGGCGATCCCCGACGACCTGGGCTTCAGGGCCTCGTAGTCCGATAGCACTACATCGGCGTTCGGCGCGCCGGGGAGCCGTCCGGCTCGGGCCGCGCTCCGCTCCGCATCATCCGCCGTCGCCCACCACGCCCCGGCCGCCGCGACGAACAAATCACAATACCTGGGCACGGGCCGGAGCACCACCGTTTCGTGCAGCACCACGGCCGCATCGCGCAACCGTCCGAGGGAGAGCAGGTACCTGGCGTACCCCTCCCGTGCGGCGGGGTGCTGCTTGTGCTGCCGGAAGAACTCGAAGTGTTCGACCGCGGCCATATGTTCGCCGGTGCGGGCAAAGATCTCGGCCCAGACGCGGCGGTGTGAATCCGCGGGGTCCGGGTGCGGCTGCGTCTCGGCGATCCGGAGCAGTTGTTCTGCCTCTGCCACGCGGCCGACGTGGACTGCGCTGTCCGCGAACGAGACGGTCAGGAATGCGCAGTCCGGCAACACTCTCAGGGCTTCGCTCATGCGCGTGTACATCACGGGCCAATCACGCCTGCTGAAATCCACCTGGGCCAGCATGGCCTGCACGAAGCCGTCGGCACGGCCCATCGCGGCGAGCGCATCCCACGCGGTGTAACAGACCTCGGCATCGCCGACGACGAACGCGCACAATCCCAGGGCATACAGATCACGGGCCGTCGCATCAACGGGGATCGTGATCGGCGGCGCGGAGGGATCAACGGCCCTCGGGCTGGAAAGATACAGCGCGGCCGTCGGCGATGCGGCGCGCAGCGCCGACGGAGTCGGCCCGACGCCGCGGCGGAGCACATCGGCGGCGGCGCTCAGGACCAGAGCCTCATCGCCCCATGCGCTCCGCCACGGGACAGCGCGGT
>DDSA01000017.1:0-475 GCA_002343715.1 Phycisphaerales bacterium UBA2402
CGCGCGGACGCAGGCCTCGACCCCCGTCCCCCCCCCACCACCGGGCGAGTTTCTCGCGGCGTGCCGCGATGCGCTCGCGGAGCGCAACCCACCACGCGGGGGCGCGGAAGCGGGCCTGGGCATAGGCGAGGCGCAGCGCGAGACGGTGGCGGAGCGACTCTCTCCACGCGGCGAACCCGGCGCGGGCGGAGCGCGGCGCGGGGGGGCCAAGCGGAGCGGGCGACGGGGGTTGTGGCGTGGCCTCTTCCACGAACGGCACTCGGCGCGGGTGACTATCTCGGCAGGTCGCGCCCGCGGATGCCTTCTCGCGTGGCGGCGAAGAACATGGGGTAGAGGCCGTCGGCGGGAACAGGCGCATCGAGATCAGCGCCGCCGTTGGCGGGGATGGCGGGGAACTGGTTGGGGGCCTCGATGAGATCGACGGGGAGGAAGGCGAGCGCGGGATCGTCGGTCACGGCCTCGGCGGCGCGGCGGG
>DDSA01000017.1:704-8166 GCA_002343715.1 Phycisphaerales bacterium UBA2402
TCACGGCCTCGGCGGCGCGGCGGGTCAGGTCCTCGACATCGGCCTTCGAGACCGAGCCGTCGCAGGTGGCGACGTGGGGCTTGGCGCGCGGGTTGTTCCACGCGGGGTGGAGGGGGCGGACGGCGCTGGAGTCGGCCCGGATCTCCACGCGCTGGCGCTGCATGAAGTCCGCACGCTCGAAGAGCATGACCTTGGCCGAGGGGCTGGCGACCATGTCGATGGAGTTGAAGGCGGCGAGCGTGGAGGGGATGCCGTGGCAGAAGTTGCCGCGGAACATGGGGCCGAATGGGGAGGGGCACGTCTCCCAGCGTGTGAAGGAGTAGAAGGCCGGGTCCTTGTACATCGTGGGCGAGTAATAGAAGGAACCGGAGAAGACCCCCTCGGACAGGATCGACGACTTGGTGCGAAACTCGCGCACGGTGTCGCCGTCGGCGGGTGAGAACCCGGCATCGACCGCCAGGCCCCCGCCGGGGCTGCGGATGCCCATGTAGGAGTACCAGTACGGCATGAAGCCCTCGCCGATGTAGCGGCTGTCATCGCGGTAGCCGAAGGTGACGTGCGTGCGGCCGTTGAGATCGCCGCCGTCGTCGAGGGGGATGCGCCACTCGCTCTGCCCCTGGCTTCGGTACGAGGCGAAGGGGTTGAAGAGCACGCCCCGATGATCGGTGGTGTAGGCGATGTGGACCGCGAGCATGGAACGCAGATTCGCCACGCCGACGGTGGACTGCGCGGTCCGCCGCGCCCCGACCAGGCCGGGAAGGACCAGCGACGCCAGGATCGTGATGATGGCGATCACGACCAGGAGTTCGATGAGGGTGAAGGCGGGGCGGCGCATGGGAAGACCGAAGATGGTACGTGTTCCGATGTTTGTACAGGGTGCGCGCGTTTCGGTTTCCACATCAACAGGGCAGAACCATGCAGCGAAAGGCCGCTGACCCCGTGATGATCGCAACTTGATCGATGCTGAACCGGGCACAGGGCGGTGCTGTGGTCTTGCACCCCGAACCGACGGTGACCGTCGGTCCACCCTTACGCCAGTCTGCGGAACGTGGCTTTGTAGTGGATGCTGACGGTACGGCCGCGGTCGGTGCGGTCCTGTTCCTGGTAGGTGAGGAAGGTCATGCTGGTCCAGATGCGGCCGTGGTTGTCGATGAGCGTGCCGGGGCTGGGCGGGTGGCCGGCCTGGGCCGCCGCGGCATCGCGCAGCGCCCAGAGGTTGGCCTCGGTCGAGGCGATGAGGCGGCCGGTGATGATGACATCGAGTTCGATGGGGCCCAGGATCGTGCTGCCGGACCCGGAGCCGCCCAGCACGTACGCGGGCACGGCGAGTTCGCCGCGCTTGCCGACCGAGAAGCGGTGCGGGCCGGAACCGAAGAGGTCGAGGGATTTGAAGGAGGACATGCGGGCCTCGCGGGTGTGGGGGTGTGGGGGTCAGGAAAACGGCTCTGGAGAGCCGTTCCACCACTCAGACCTGGTCGATCGAGATGGGGTCCAGAGCGCCGTTGGGAGAGACGGCGATGAGGCGGATGGTGCGGAGCGCCCCTTTCTTCCCGGCGAGGTCGTGGGCGATGCCCAGGACCACCGCCTGCGTGGAGATGCGGATGCGCCCGCCGTCGCTGCCGCCGGGGGCGGGGAAGAAGGCAAGGTCCCCTCCCTGGCCGGGGCGGGGTGCGTCGAAGTGGGCGCGGCCGGTCAGGTGCATCGTCACGGTGATGTCGATGCGCTGCTCGGGGCAATCGGCGAAGGCGACGTGCGGGCCGGCATCGGACCACTCGACGACTTCCCGTGTTGCACGCCGGTCGACGCTGATGGCGGCGACATCGGGCCAGACCTGACCGGCGAAGGTGACGTGGGCGGGGGTGAGTGTGAGCATGGCGAGTCTCGGGGATCGTGCAAGGAGTGCCGGACGCGCTCAGCCGCGCGCCAGCGGGGTGCCGTTGAGCCGGCGGATCGTGTCGGGGACACCGTCGCCGTTGGCATCGAGGTGGGCGACCGCGCGGTCGCGCTCGGCCTCGAACGCCGCGGCGTAGAACCGGGCCCGCTGATTGACGGGGTGGGCCTCGTCGAGGAGCGTTCCGGCGGCGCGGAAGAGCAGTTCGAGGGTGCCCATGCAGAGCAGGTGCCGCAGGGCTTTGCCGTTGGTGATGTCCTGCTCGCGGGGCTGGCCGGGGACGGGCGCACCCTGCGGCTCGATGCCGATCGTCCGGAGAATCCGCAGGTACACCGCCCTCATCTGCGGCGCCGCGGAGAAGACGAAGGCGGGTGCGCCGCTGACCGGCGCGGGCGGCAGGAGCGGCGCATCATCGGCGGCACGCAGACGAGAGATGATCGCCTCGTTGTCGGCGGTGAGTTCCAGCACTTCGTGCGCCACGCCGTTGAGCGTGACCACGACGCCGGGGCCGACCCCCGCCGCGGCGAGGGTGGAATCATCGGGATAGAAGGTGAGCGTGAACTCCGCGGCATCGGCGATGCCCGAGGCGACACGCTGGCCGAGGAAGACGACATCGCGGAAGAGGTTCGGCTCGTAGATGAGCAGGTCGCGGTCGGCGGCGAACATGGTGTGTGTCCTGTATGGAGTGCGGAAGGGGGGAAATCCCCGCGCCGCGGCGGGGGCGCAGCGCGGAGTGCGGAGGAGAGAGCGCGTCAGATGGTGGAGAGGCCGCGGATCAGGCCGTGGGCGTTCTCGTTCTTGAACTCGAGGGTGTACTCGCCCAGGACCTGGCCGCTGACGGCATCGCCGGTGGAGGCCAGGGGCTTGAACTGGAAGGAGCGGCCGGCGAGGGGCATGACGCCGATGCGGGAACTGTCGAGAAAGAGGACGGTGTCGGCGGGGACCCAGCGGCTGAGCAGAACGGAGCAGATGCCGAAATCGCTCTCGTAGACGCTGACCAGGTCGCTGAGGCGTCGGTCGCCGGGTGTGTAGTGGCGCGCGGTCGAGGCGATGAAGGCGTTGATGCGGCGCTTCTGCGTCCCGCCGACGACGATGGTGTCGATGCGGGCCGATGACTGGTCCCAGATGGTGCGCAGCGCGGCGTTCACGAGAGTTTCGGTGAGGTCGGTGCCGCCGCCGCCGCCGGCGGGGAAGCCGCCCGCGCCGGGCACGAACTGGTTGGTGCTGATCTGGCGGATGATGCCGTTCATGGAGCGGCGCACGGAGGCCGACCCCTGCGGCGTCGAGGCCGGGGCGGCGCCGTTGATGACGCAGTTTTCGAGGTCGCGGAGCAGTTCACGCAGCCGCTCCTGCTTCTGGTAGTCGAGTTCGTCGGACGTGCCGTAGGGCTTCACAGCGCGCATGGTGCCGGTGACTTCGACGGTGCTGGCGAAGATCTGGGTGTAGTTCTGCTTGCGGACGCGGTTGGTGAACCTCGCCGCGGCGGCGTCGGCCCCTTCGACGGCGGCGTTGCCGAGGATGGTCAGTTTGAGTCCGTTGGTGAGGGTGCTGGCGGGGGTGTTGCCGTAGCGGCGGACGACGGTGAGGTTGTTGCCCGACACGGCGGTGATGAACATCACCTCGGGTGCGTTGCCGGGGCGGACCTGGTCGCCGACCTGGAAGCGCGAGCCGTTGGCGACGGTGATGGCGGTGGCGTCCTGTCCGTTGGGGGTGAAGGTGCCCTGGTTCACGCTGTCGGTGTTGGGCAGCAGGGTGTCCACACTGCTTACCCGTCTGACACCCACTCGATTCACTTGGAGTTCGACGGGCGTGCAGGCTCGGTAGCGGGGGCGCTTTGGTCGCCTACAATCGTGCAAGCCGGGACACGGCTTTTCAGCCGTGTCCCAGCGGAAACTAGTTTGTCGCCTGACCGCCGCGAAAGCGGCGGTTATGGTTTTTGGCTCATGGGTCCCCGCGTCGTCGGCGACGGAATCAACGGGAGACCAGCGGCCCTCCTGATGGATGCGCTCATGGCGTTCACCTCCTTTCAGTCCTTCGGCGTGTTCAACATCTCGGTCACGCGCTTCAGTCCTGCGGTCGTCAACTTGTAGACCTTTCGGGCCTGACGTGCCGTGCCGGATTTCTTGATCTGCATGACGTACTTGGGCTCCTGGGCCATGAGCGCATCAAGAGCGCGGGTGATGTTGCTCACCGTGTAGCCCATGCCCTTCAACGCTGAGTTGGCCGTGAAACTGTCGAAGCCATCATTCTGCTGGCATACCTGCACCCAGTAGCCAGCCACCAGCGCCTTCTCCGCCTCCGTCGCGGGATTCGCCGCGTGGTACAGGTCGTGGAAGGCGTCGAAGGTGGTGGGAACCGCGGCCGTGCCGCTTCCACTTGCCGATCCGGCGGCTTCGGCAATGCCCCCGGCAGCGGGAGCAGCGGTGGTCTTGAGGCCACCATACCGCATCCCGATGAATCCGAGAACCACCCGCAAATCGGCTTCGTCCAAACCGCCCAGCGCCTCAACCACTTTCTGCATCGCGATGATCTGTTTGTCGTCCATAGCACGCTCCTTGGTCTTTACCGAAGAAGGGTACACATCGTTCTGCATGAGTCAAGTCAAGAGTAACGACATATTCCGAATGTCGTCGGCAGTGCCCCCGCCTCTCCTTCCTACCTGCGGTCTCAGCCGCTCGCGCGTTGCGGAACTCGGATACTCTCCAAACGGAGACCCCCCAACGGCACGCGCCGCAGCCCATGCCTCCCAGGGCTGGATTGTCTGGATTTTGTATGGTATCCTTCGCCCGACGATTCTGGAGGCCGTATGAGCACCGTTCGAGTGTTTGCAAAGATCGATGAGGACCCGAGCATCGGCCGTCACGGGCAGGTGTTCACGAAGCCACACATCGTGGACTTGATCCTCGACCTCTGCGGCTACACGAGCGACCGCGACCTTTCCCAGTTGCGACTGCTCGATCCCGGGTGCGGCGATGGTGCGTTCGTTTGCGAGGCCGCACGACGACTCCTCGATTCCCTGCCGCCAAGCAACGTGGACCTCGAATCGATCTCAGACTGTCTCTGTGCAGTTGAGAAGGACGCCGCGTTGGCGATGCGAACGACGGAGCGCCTGGCGGGTTTGCTGCGGGAATTTGGTGCGCCGGCTCGAACCGCCAGTCGGATCGCAAAGGGCTGGGTATCGAACGAGGACTTTCTGATCGCTGATCTGCCAGCGCCCTTCGATGTCGTGGTAGGAAACCCACCGTATGTGCGTCAGGAGGCAATTCCGAGACACGACCTCGAACTCTATCGGGAGCGGTTTGCCTGCTTCTTCGACCGTGCCGACCTGTATATGGCGTTCATCGAGAAGGGGCTTGGCCTGCTTTCCGACCAAGGCGTCCTCGGTTACATTTGCCCGAATCGGTTTGCCCGGAATCGATACGGTCAGAAACTGCGGTCCCTGATCGTGTCGGACTACAAGTTGACGCACATGATCGATCTGGCGAACACCTCCCCGTTTGATCCCGAGGTGTTGGCGTATCCAGGCATCTTCGTGATTGGGCGCGGGAAAACGGGGCGCGTGAAGTTTGCCCAGATGGAATCGGCAAGCGCCATCGAGTGTAACGACGTACGCGCCGCGTTCCGATCCTCGGCGCGTCAACCGGTTGCCACCGCAGCCGTCCATGAGTACGAAGAGTGGTTCGACGGTGAGGAACCGTGGATCACGGAGAGCCCGGAGCATTTGGCGCTCATCCGCCGGCTAGAAACTGAGTTCCCAACGCTTGGCTCGACCGCGTCTGGCACCAAGGTCGGAATCGGCGTTGCTACCGGTGCCGACGGCATTTTCATCGTTGATCGAGGATTTGAAGAGGTCGAGCCTGAACTTCTTGTGCCATTGGCCACGACCGCCGACATCCTGTCAGGAAGCGTCGAATGGCAGGGGCGCTGCGTCATCAACCCGTTCAAGTCGGAGGCGACTTCGGAGTTGATCAGCCTTTCCGATTACCCTCGCGCCAGACGGTATTTTGAACTGCACCGAAAGCGCATCGAGGCACGCAACGTCAGCAAGCGCAACCCCGACCGGTGGTTTCGCACAATCGACCGCATATACCCGAGCCTTTCGACAACCCCAAAACTGCTGATTCCGGACATCAAGGCGTCCAACCACATCGTTTTCGAACCAGGCCGACTCTACCCGCATCACAACCTCTACTACGTCGTCTCTGACTACTGGGACCTGCGGGCGCTTCGAACGGTGCTCCGATCGTCATTGGCGAAGTTCTTTGTGTGGGTCTATGGCGTCAAGATGCGAAGTGGCTGGCTTCGTTTTCAGGCTCAATACCTGCGGCGCATTCGAGTTCCTGCCCCGATCAGCGTGTCCACCCATGTGATGCGAAGCCTCGCTGCACTTGAACATTGCGATTCGATTGAAGAAATCGATTCCGCAGTGGCGAAGGTGTACAGCCTCACATCTTCGGAGATTGGCCTAATCGAGCAAACCGTCGGATCGCCAGCGCCTGCTAAATGAGGCCTCGCAGTTTGGCCGTCTCGATGAGTTTGGAAACAAAAGTTCGCGCCTCCAGCCGCTGATCAACCGGCGAGAGATCCACATTCCACCGGCTGCCCGCACCGTCGGCCCGAATCGTCGTGGGCGCGAACGCCATCGCGTCATAGTGGATGCCCGCCTCAAGGGACGGCTTCGGCGCAACCAGATCGAGGAGCGAAAGCGCAGTGCGTTCGACGACATCTTGACGTGCCGACTCACGACCAGGCCGCTTGCCCTCGGGCTTCCGGTACTGCTCGATCTTGTCTAAGGAGAAAAAATCCCCGCCATCTTCGACCAGCGTGAGAAAGGGGCTGATTCCCACAGGCCGACCGGACTCGTCCTTCGCCGCGACCTTTTTCCCTTGCACCGCTCGCCCTCTGGCAACGGACCCATCCAACAGAAAGAAGAAGAAGCCAAAGACGGCCTGATGCCGGTAAACACGTAGCACGGCGCTGTCCCCCAGCGCTTCCTCCACGCGGTTGGTGATGTTCCGATAGGCGTTCTGCATCGACTTCACGGAGATGAGAATCTTCGGGTTGCCTTCGAGGGGGTAGCAGACATCGAAACTCTTGGTTCGATGATCACGGAACTTGATGATGCGGGGTCCTACTTGATCCCGTGGCACGCCAAGTTGGCGAGCGAGTTCGGCTCTCCAGTAATCCTCGAACACGGAGATGTGCTCGGAGGCCGTGGTCGTCAGGTTGCGATCCTTGATCGGCACGTCCAGCGGCCGGCCGAGCGCTGTGTGTGACGCTTTGAGTGCGTCGTAGTACTTGGTCCAGAATTGACGACTCGCCTCCCGAAGGGTGCTTTCGCTGTCTGAACCCGGATTCGGTGTACGCCGCGCCATGCGGGCAGAGTATTCGACATCCTCATGGTTGGCTATTTCACAGCAGTGCGGGGAATGACCATCCCCAGCGGGGAAGTGGCATCCCGAGAGAGCCCGGCAGACACTTTTTCTTTCGCGAGCGCTGCGAATTGCCCCCCGCGCCGGAAATAAGGGTGTAGGGGGTGGGCCTGTCGCCCGACGCCCCCCGGCAAGGAGA
>DDSA01000017.1:8424-9770 GCA_002343715.1 Phycisphaerales bacterium UBA2402
AATCGGACTGACCCTCGACGAGCACTTCGACCTCCGCGTGAAGCCCCGGGCGGGCGCGGACCCCGCGTTCCATGAGGCGGCCCAGGAGGAACGGGACCGGATGTTCCCGATGGCGACGGTCTCGGCGTCGCACCACCTGCGGTCCCGCGGCTACGACTGCCGCCCCGCGATTCTCGACGCGCTGATCCGGCAGGGGGTGGTCACGCCGTCGCAGCCCGACGCATGGACTCAGGCCGATGTGGACGCCGCGGCTGATCACCTCGAAGAGGCGGGCGTGTTCACGCCCTATGCGGCGATGTGCATGGCCCTCGGGTGCCGGTACGCGGACTTCCTGCGCCCCCTCCGCGAAGCCGCCGAGCGCGAGACGGCCAAGTACGGGCGGCCCGTCCCCGCCGACGACTCCTGCTTCATCCTGCACCGGGTGCCGCCCCGCGAGAACGCTCCGGCGCTGATTTCCTTCACGTTGTGCGAGGACATCCGCGAGAGGCTCGAGCGTGGCGAGGAGGTCTAATGCCCGACCCCTCACCCCCGGAACTCGATCTCACGCCCGACCTGCTCGAATTCGCCCTGCAGAAGGGGATCGAGATTGCCAAGGGCTTTCGCAATCCACGGGTCGACCCCGAGGACGCGGCGCAGCACGCCCTGCTTCATCTGATCGCCAAGCCACCGAGGTGGGACCCGGCACGAGGCGCGACCCCGAAAACACTCATCCACACGATCGTGCGGCGGGCCGTCATCAAGTTCGTCGTACGGGAGGCTCGCGATGTTCGACAGTTCAGGGTGCTGAACGAGCCGGCCGAATCTTCGCCAACGAGCAACGAAGGCGTCCATCCGGATCCTGTGGGAACGGAGATCGCCAACAGCCGCACGGTCGGCCTGTCGCAGTCGTTCTGGGCCAAGGAGGACGTGCTCGACTTCATCGACAACGAGGACAGTCGCGCGTTGTGCCGGGTGATCATGGAGTGCGATGGGAACGTCAGCGAGGCCGCCAGACGGCTCGGCATGAAAGAGAGCACGGTCAGGTACCGGCTCGGTTTGCTGATCCCGAAGCTGCTGGCGAAGGGCTTCAAGGTGGTCTCAGAAGGAGAGTTCCATGAACGCAAACACGGTCAAGGATGACCTGCTGCTCACGGCTGCCGAGGTCGAGATCGAAGCGGCAGGCAAGGATGCCCGCCCCAAGATCAGCGTCGTCGCCTACACCGGTCGCATCATGCGCGTGCCCGGCTGGGGCGATATCGCGATCGACCTGGCGGGGTTGGAAGCGGGTGGCCAGGTGCCACTGCTGGCCGACCACAACGCCACGGTCGGCAGCGTCGTCGGCCACGGCGAACCCGCCGTCGCCAACG
>DDSA01000017.1:10066-13143 GCA_002343715.1 Phycisphaerales bacterium UBA2402
TGTCGTGGAGATGGCCAGGGGCGGCTTCCAGTTCCAGGCATCGGTCGGCGTCGCGCCCACCGAGCACGAACGGGTGAAGCCGAACCAGTCGGTCGAAGTCAATGGGCGGTCGCTGTCGTCGCCGGGCGGGTTCACGCTCGTGCGCAAAGGGCGGCTGCGGGAAGTCAGCATCACACCGCTGGGGGCCGACGCGGAAACGTCGGTGGCTATCGCGGCTTCACGTCAAGGACGTACGAACATGGCGGACATCGCACACGAGGATCAGATCCGCGCCGACGAGCGCGACCGGCTGAAGGAGATTGAACTGACGTGCCGCCCCATCTTCGCGGGTGGGGGCGAGCGGGACTGGGGCGTGCACCAGAAGCGGGTGGACGACCTGAAGGCGAAAGCCGTCGCGGGCGACATGACCGTCAGCGAACTCCGCGCGGGCGTGCTCGAAGTCCTGCGGGCCTCGCGCCCCGTTTTCTCCGGCGTCATCACCGGCGGCGGCTCGGGCCACATCCCGCGTGCACGGGTGATCGAGGCGGCGATCCTCAAGCGGGCGGGCTTCGCCGCGCTCGCCGAGAAGGCCCTGGGCCCGGCGTGCATGGAGGCGGCGGACGACCTCCGCGTGGCCCACACGCTCGACCTGTGCCGCGCGGCCTTGCAGCACGAAGGGATCGACGCGCCTGCCGACCGCGAGGGCATGGTGCGGGCGTCGCTGACGACGCACACGCTCACCGAAGCCCTCGGCAGCGCGGTGAACAAGGTGCTGCTCGACGGCTACCGCGACAGCCCTGCGACCTGGCGGTCCTTCGCAGGCGTGCGGTCGGTGCCGGACTTCAAGACGGCCACGGCGATCCGCCCCTCGTTCACGGGCTCGCTGCAGCAGATCCCGCCCGGCGGCGAGTTCAAGCACGGCGGCGCCGATGAGGCGACGACCCAGTACAAGGTGGACACCTACGGCAAGATGTTCTCCATCGACCGTCGCGACCTCATCAACGACGACCTGTCGCTGTTCGACAGCGTCGCCCGCGCGATGGGCCAGGCGGCAATGCGGAAACTGTCCGACCTCGTCTATGACACGCTACTCACGAACGCCGGCGCATTCTTCGCGGCGGGCAACGGCAACTACATCACCGGGGCTGACACCAACCTGAGCACAGACGGTCTAAGCAAGGCGATCACCGCCATGCTCACGCAGCGAGACGCCGAGGGCAACGACCTGGACCTGCGTCCGACCCGGCTGGTCGTGCCGCCAGAACTTCAGACGGTGGCCCGCGCCGTGCTCGAGAGCGAGTACATCGCGGCCCAGACGAACCTGCCGACCGGCAACAGCCTCCGCAATGCGGTGGGCCTTGAGGTCGAGCCGCGCCTGAGCAACACGAAGAAGTACGGCACCAAGGCCTCAACAAAGCACTGGTACTTGTTTGCCGCACCGGCGGCAAGCCCGATCATCGTCGGCTTCCTCAACGGCCAGCAGACGCCGACGGTCGAGTTCTTCGGGCTCGACCAGACGGTGAACAAGTTGGCGGTGTCGTGGCGCGTCTACTTCGACTTCGGCGCGGCCCTGTGCGACCCGCGGGCGGCGGTGCGGAGCAAGGGCGAGGCGTAATCGGTCGGCGCTGGTGCGGCCGGGGGCGGTTGCGGGCTGCCCCCGGCCTTTCTCTCACACGGATCACGATTGACGCACGCCGCGCCGATCGCGGCGGCGCGATGGGTGCGCTCATGGACGAGCAGCAGGACATCCCGCCGTCCCAGATCCAGATCGGCGACATCGCCTTCGGGATCGAGTTCATCGACGTGCCGGATGCGGCCGCGCGGTGGGCAGAGGCCCTCGAGCACCTCAGTGCGTGGCTCCTGGCCGAATGGGAACGCGAGCAGATGGAAAGCGAGACGAAGTAGCCGTGGCCAGAAACGACGAGTTCGGCATCATCGTAGTGGCGGGCCAGAGGTTCGCCCGCTGGTACGACGATGGGCCATCGCCAAGGCGGTTCGATGGCAGCGATCAAGTTGATGTTGAGCGGGCGTTCCGCCGTGGCTTCATGGAAGCAGCACGCGAGGTCGCTGCTTGGAGCGGGCCCGATGACGACGCATGCGAGGCGGCATGGGCCGCTCGTCGCAGCACATACGCAATGGCCCTCGTGCGCGTCCCGTCCGCCGACTACTTCGCCATCGCGGAGTCCGATAGGGGAACGTATCCGGACAGCGACCAGATCGTCTATCGCCTTGGGCACGCTGTAGCCGCCGCGGAAGCCCGCGGCCGCGACCAAGCGACGGCAATGACGCGCGACGCCTGGTTGCGCTTCCGCAAGCACGGCGCGTCGGATGACAGCATCAAGCAACTGCTGCCGATCTGGCTCGCCGAGGCTGAAGAGTGGGCCAGCAGCGACATCGATCCCGCGCGGAGCACTTGCCCGCCGTTTCTGGGCGACTACGTGCCGCCTGAAGAGGCAGCAGCAAGTCTCCCAGAGGCTGTGCCAACTCCTGCTCCCTTTGTCAGCGCACGCCAGCTCATGGCGACCTGCCCGGCGCTGCGGCCGCCGGTGATTGAAGGCCTGCTCCGCGAGGGCGAGACGATGAACGTGATCGCCTCGCCCAAGACCGGCAAGTCGTGGCTCGTGCTCGACCTGGCCATCGCGGTCGCCACGGGCCGACCTTGGCTCGGTCGCTTCGCCACGGTCGCCGGCGATGTTCTGATCATCGACAACGAACTGCATGGCGAGACGTCGGCCAACCGCATCCCGAAAGTCGCCAAGGCCCGCGGCATCGGCACCGACGAGTTCGCCGACAATGTGTTCATCCGCAACCTGCGAGGCGGGCTCCAGGACATCGTCTCGCTCGGCTCGTTCTTCCGCGACATCGAGCCGGGCCGCTTCCGCCTGATCGTGCTCGACGCCTTCTACCGCTTCCTGCCCGCGGGCACGGACGAGAATGCCAACGCCGACATGGCGTCGCTCTACAACCACATCGACCGCTACGCCGCCGACCTCGGCTGCGCGTTCGTGCTGATCCACCACTCGAGCAAGGGCAACCAGTCGGGCAAGTCGGTGACCGATGTCGGCGCGGGTGCAGGCAGCCAAAGCCGCGCCACCGAT
>DDSA01000040.1 GCA_002343715.1 Phycisphaerales bacterium UBA2402
CGCGGCGGGGAGTATGCGCCCCGGGCGCAGGCCCCCGCCCGCGGCGGAGGTCGCCGCGGCGACCAAGCGCGCGAAGGAAACCGCCGCCAACGCGCCGGCCGAGGCCACCCCGTCGAACACACCCGCGGCGGAGCCTGGTTCGGACCCCTCCGCACCGGGCAAGACAGAGCCCGAGCAGCCGAAGTAATAAACACCGCTGAACGGAGCAGCGCGATCGGGATGCCGCCGGTCGTGTGACGCTCCCGTGACATGGCAAACCGATTGGATGAGGTACACTGGCACTCTTTCCCGAAAGGAGCCGCCGATGCACGCCCTTCACATCATGTTTGCCGGGACGGGTCTGGCCTTGGGAGCCTTCGCCTTGGCGCTCCAGCCCACGCGAGAGTTGGCTCCCGTTCCGCAGCCGCCCACAGCGCAGCCCGCCGCGCCGATTCCAAAGGAATGGACCGGGAAGCCTCCCCTCGTCGCTTTTTCCGGTTCATTCAGCGCAGAACGAGTACGAGGTATCACCCGCCCCGCCGATCAGGCGAGTTGGCGCGATGTCTGGACACGGCACCAGGGCGAACGCGCAGAGAAAGACAGTTTCGGAGAAGTCATCGCGCCGGAGATCGACTGGACGAACTGCATGGCCGTGGCCATCTTTGAAGGGTTGGCCAGGAACAACCGCGGTTTGTACGTGGTCGGAATCGAGGATCAATCGGACCGGGTCCTGCTGCGGTACGACGGCCGTACGTACCAGACCGCGTCCTTCGGCGATCAGCCCGATCGCGGCAACACGGTTACGCCGTACGGTCTGTTCATCCTGCCGCGGAGTTCCAAGCCGCTGGTGATCGAAGAAAACACGCAGAACCTGCTCGGTCAACCCCCGATCTGGACCGAGCGGGCGAGGTTTGACGGGGTGTAAGCACATTGCTCCCCCACCCAATCTGCTCGGTCCTCTTCACCAACCCGCGATGATTTGTGGGTCGTTCGGGCGAACCCAACTACAAGTACCCTTCCGCCTGGAGCGCGTGCACGATCTGGTTGGCGATCGGCCCGCTGACCTTGCCGCCGCTGCCGCCGTAGTCGATGACCACGGCGATGACGTACCGGGGCCGGTCGCGGCCCGCCAGAATGACAAACCAGGAGTGATCGCCCGTCTTGAGAACCGGCCCGCTCAGCGGACCAGATCCGTCCGGGTCCGGGCCGCGGATGTCGGGGGCATCGGCCGTGCCGGTCTTGCCCCACACACGGACACCCGGCGCGTTGAAGATCGGTTCCCGAACTCCATCCTCGAACGTCAGCAACCGGCCCGTGCCCTGCTCGGCGTTGACCACGTCCGACAGTCCCGCGAGCGCGAGTTCAACGCTCCGAGCGGTCCATCCGACATCCTCGGGGGGTTGTTTCGATCGTGCTTTGACCACAGTGGGTTGAAGCCGAACCCCGCCACGTGCCAGGGTGGCGAAGGTGTCCGCCGCGTGCAGCGGTGTCCAGGCGATGGGGCCTTGCCCGATGGCCATCTGGATCGCGTCGGGGGCGCGGAGGTCGCTGCCGTCGTTGTGCTTGCCGATCTGTCCGGCGAACTCACCGCCAACGCCCAACCGGTACGGCGCGCCGACCCCCAGCGATCGGAAGAGAGGGACGATCCCATCGACTCCCATGCGGCTGCCCATCGTGAAGAAAAAAACGTTGCACGAGGCCATGAGCGCCTCGCGTCCATCGGGATCGTGCCCGAGGACGATGGAGTGCGTCGTGTGATAGACCTTGTAGATCAGGCACCGGTAGATGTCGGGCCGGTTGGGCAGGAGGTAGCCGTTGCACGGGATCCGCTGCCCGGGGGTGTAGTTGCCCGCCGTCACCGCGCCGGCCAGGACCGCCGCCTTGATGATCGACCCCGGGGGGTAGGGCTTGCCGACGCAGCGGTTGACAAAGGGCGAGTTCACCGGATCCTTGAAGACGCTGTCGGGTTCTTCGCGCAGTTGTCGCCTCGTGTACGTCGGGGTGGAGACCATCGCGAGCACCTCGCCGCTGTCGATGTCGAGCACCACCGCCGCGCCGTTGAGCATCGTGCCGATCGGCTGCGTGTCCGACTGCTGCTGGTGCCACGGCTGCACTACGGCCAGGCCCACCTCCCGGCTCATCAGGGCCTGCACCCGGGCCTGGAGCATGATGTCGAGCGTCAGCGCGAGGTTGGCGCCCGGCATCGCGGGGGTCACGTCCTTTTTCCCGGTGTCGAGGTGCGTCACGACCAGCCCTCGCAGCCCGCGGAGCTCATGCTCGCGCGAAGACTCCAGCCCGGCATCGCCCACGCGGTCCCCCTCGCGGTACGCGCCGCGGTCCTCGCCGGACGGGGTGAGGGCGATGGCCTTGATGTCCGGGTTTGAGTTGAGGAATGCGGTGCGCTTGGATTGATCGCCGGGGATGACGGCCCGTTCCCCCGGCGGCGCGGGTTCGCCGGGGTTCGTCGCGTCGTCCCCGGGGCCGGCGCGTTGATCACCGAAGACCCGGTCGCGCAGCCTCCCGACGATGTGGCAGGCTACGCCCTCGACATCGACCGTCAGGGTGTCATCGGCGCGCACCGGCTTGGGCAGAGACCGGCGGTCGATGCCGATGGTCATGGCCTCGTAGGGGTAATCACGATCGCCCGAATCCGTCACGCGCAGCCCCGGCAGCACCGGCACGGCCTCGAGCGCCGCGGGGCGGCCATCGGGGAAGTTCACCGCCGGGGGCAAGGAATCGTCCGATGCCAGCGCGGCCGCCGCGAACCCCACCTCATCGGACACCCTCGCCGCCAACGTGTGGGCTCGCCGGCTTTCCGCGATCGGCTGATCCGCGCGCCTGGCGATGGCCCGAAGGTCAGCCTCCGTAAGCGCTTTACCCGCGGCCACCGCCGCGGCGGTCTCTTCCTCGATGCGCCGTCGCGTGAGCAGTTCGCGCAGCGAGTTGACCGAGAGCACGACCTGATCCCGACGGGCGTCGAGCGCGGCACGCTCGACGCCCAGCACCGCCGCGAGGCGGTCCCACCCCTGTTCAACGTGAACCTGATAGACGGGCACAAGCGTCGCGATGGCTTCATCTCGCTCGGCGGGAGAAAGGTTCAGCCAACCGGCGTGCCCGTAGGACCGTCGGGCGATCGTGGCGGCCTGACGTTGGGGCCACTCGCCGCTCAGAACCGAGAAGTCCACGGCGACATCGAAACTGGGCCGATCCTGCGCCAGGATGCGCCCCTTGCGGTCCAGGATGGTGCCTCGAACCGCGGGCGTCCACTGTCGCTTCACGAGCCTGGATTCCGCCTCTTCGCGCAGTTGCGCACCCCGGGCGATGGTCAGGCGCGACAACTGCACCGCCAGCGGCACGCCGGCCAGCACAAGGCACAGCGCGAGCAGCAGCACGCGCCGGAGAAAGAGGCTGGGAAAGAACTGTCGAATCAGCATCCGTGCGGGTGAATGGTAGTGAGGCTGCGGGACGATCCGCGATGGTCGCGGCGTGCGCGACGACTACGCTTGCATGTTCATCCGATCCGTGTCATGTCCGGCCGCTGCACCGACCTCCTTTCACCCGACGCATGTCCCGCCGCGAACGCATCGAGAAGTTCATCGCACCCTACCGCGTCGTTGGCGAAGGTCGGTTCAGGCTCAAGAGCATCGACCCCGCCGATATCGGGCCGCTCACCGGCAAGGAGCAGGCGAAAGACCTGCTCGAAGAGGGCATCGAGAAGCTCGCCGAGATGCAGGAGAAGTTGTACGCCCAGAACAAGTGGGCGGTCCTGCTGATCTTTCAGGCGATGGACGCGGCGGGCAAGGACAGCACCATCAAGCATGTGATGAGCGGCGTGAACACCCAGGGCGTGGAGGTCCACGCCTTCAAGCGGCCCACCAGCGCGGAGCTGGACCACGACTTCATGTGGCGGCACCTGCGCGTGCTGCCGCCGCGCGGGCGCATCGGCATCTTCAACCGCAGCTACTACGAGGAGGTGCTCGTCTGCCGCATCCACCCCGAGATCGTCACCAAGATCCAGCGCCTGCCCGCGAAGACTACCAGGAACCTCGACAAGCTCTTCGCCGACCGGCTCAAGGACATCGCCAACTTCGAGGCCTACTGCGACCGCAACGGCATCCGCATCGTGAAATTTTTTCTCCACGTCTCGAAGGCGGAGCAGAAAAAGCGCTTCCTGGCGCGCATCGACACGCCGAGCAAAAACTGGAAGTTCGAGGAGGGCGATGTGAAGGAGCGCGGCCATTGGGATGAGTACATGGCCGCCTACCAGGACACCATCCGCCACACGGCCACGGACGACTGCCCCTGGTATGTGGTGCCCGCCGACGACAAGAAAAACATGCGCCTCATCGTCAGCGCCGCCGTGCTGCACGAGATGCAGGGCATGAAACTCAAATACCCCGAGCTGCCCGCCGAGCAGAAAGCCCGCCTGGCCGCCGCGCGCGAGTTCCTGGCGGCGGAGAAATGATTCCCTGAGCTTGCGGACTCCGGCTCAATACAACCCCAGCCCTTTCAAATGCAGGCGCAGGATGCGGCGCATCTCCTCGACGGCCTCGGGCTTTTCATGCACGCCATGTCCTGAGCGGACGATGAGCTCGGACTCCACATTGTCCAGATGCGAGCTGCTGTAGGGCACGACTCCGTCGGAGCATTCGGGGTCGGTCAAAGGCCGGCCTTCCTTGTTGCCGATGATGGAGTGCAGGCGCACCCCAGGGCGGAAAGGCAGGGAGTTGGCGATCCTCACATAGGGCGAGCCGGGGGACAGATTGTCCACGCTGGTGGGCATGCCGCGCTTCAGCAGTTCGCTCAAATAGGCATCGCGGGAGGCGAGGCTTTCCAGAACCTCAAAGGTGCTGCCAAAGGTCTGCCCCGGCAGCTTCACCAGGCTTCTGCCAATGCGGGCGAGCCTGCCGTCAGCCATGCTGCTGCCGCGGTGCGGCGTGGCGGCAAAGATGATGCGGCTGATGTTGGGGTTGGGGTCGAATTCCAGATAGCGGCGCAGGGCTTCATGCTCCTCCTTGGAGAGTCCGAGCGCTGCCGGCGTGTCCCCAAGGATGTTGACCCAGATGCGGTCGCCGCTGTCCTGCACCTGCGCTTTGCTGACAAGGCCGCCCATGCTGTGGCCGATGAGATCGGAAGAGCGTCGTGTAGGGGAAGGGGGGGGATCTCGGGGGTGCCCGGGTGATTTAAAAAAAAAATC
>DDSA01000094.1:0-165 GCA_002343715.1 Phycisphaerales bacterium UBA2402
CCCGCGCACCCATCTGCGTGATGGGGGCGATGAGGGTGTCGGTCGAGCCGACCAGGAGATTGGCCGAGAAGCCGCCGGCCACACCGCAGAAGGCCGCGGCGATGCCCGCCAGGGGCGGGCGTTTCGCGGCGTGGTAGAGGGCCGCGGCCAGGGGCGGAAGAACGA
>DDSA01000094.1:424-585 GCA_002343715.1 Phycisphaerales bacterium UBA2402
CCCGCATCGCTGGCGACATTGGCCATGATGCCCAGGAAGACCATCATGGGCGTCAGGAGGGGCGGGGCGACAAGCCTCGCCGCCCATTTCATCAGTGCCTCGAACATCCCCACGCGCTCCGCGACGCCGATGCCGAACATCGCCACCAGCACCACGCCCAG
>DDSA01000094.1:811-23632 GCA_002343715.1 Phycisphaerales bacterium UBA2402
CATCGCCACCAGCACCACGCCCAGGGGCGCAAAGTTGATGAAGTTGCGGATCATGTTGGCGAAGAGCCAGTAGATGCCGTTGACGGAGAGCAGGTTCTGTGGCCTGATGGGCACCCCCGCATCGGCCAGTTCGATGACGCGTTTCCCCGAGGCGTCGAGTTTCGGGCGGTTGACCTCTCGTCCGGCCTCCACCACCGTCTCCATCACGATCACCGGCCTCTTGGGGGCGACCTGCCATCCCGCGGCGGATCCGATGGCCGACAGCGTCATCACGATCACCGTCGCGCTGATGAAAAGAAAGATCGGGTCGGGCAGTTTGTTGCCGAGCCATTCGATCAGGCCGAGAATCCCGGGTTGGCGTGCCGATGGTGTGGGTGTGGCCATGGGCCGACGGTAGCACATCGGACCCGCCCGCTCATTCGTCCGGTTTCGTCGGGCACCCCGGTATGTCGAGCCGGACACGATGATGCGCTGTAGAGCCGGAGATTCGTTCTGCCGACCACGGGTAGGTGCCGGGCCGCGCCCTTTAATACCCCGGTATGAGCCAACCCCTTCGAGCCGTCAACTTCTGGTCCCGCCGCCTGCATCGCTGGGGCGCGGTCTTCTCGGCGGTGCCGCTGCTCGTGGTCATCTGCACGGGGTTGCTGCTGCTGCTGAAGAAAGAGTTCGCGTGGATTCAGCCGCGGGAGGTCCGCGGCAGCGGGGGCCATCCATCGGTGACGTTCGATCAGATCCTCGCCGCGGCGAGCGCGGCGGACGGCCCGGAGATCACGGGATGGGAGAGCATCGACCGGCTCGAAGTCCGTGTGGGCCGAGGTATGACGAAGGTCATCACGAAAGATCGATGGGAGGTGCAGGTGGATCATTCCACCGGCGGCGTGCTCAGCGCGGCGATCCGCCGCAGCGACCTGATCGAGTCCCTGCACGATGGAACGTGGTTTCACAGCGCGGCCAAGTTGTGGGTCTTTCTGCCATCGGGCCTGATCGCACTGGGACTGTGGATCACCGGCGTCTACCTGTGGGGGCTGCCGTACATCATGAGGTCACGAAGGAAACCAACTCGGGGTGAGGGGGCCGCTTCGCCGGGGGCGTGATTCATCAGGGCCGACGGTCGCAAAGGCGGGCGATGGACGCGAGGATCTCTTCCGGTTCGCTCATCCGTCCTTCGCCGATGGTCCGGCACGCCTGCCACCCCTCGCCGGGTCCGATGAAGTGGAACCCGTCCTCGCGGAGGGTGGTGACGTTGCGCTTGGTTGCGGGCTGGGACCACATCACGGAGTTCATGGCCGGCGCGAGCAGCACCGGTGTTCGTGCCCTGTCTACCGCGCTGAGGATCAGCGTCACCACGTCGTCGGCCCGCCCCGTGGCCAGGCGCGCGAGGCAGTCCATCGTGCAAGGGGCGACGACGGCGCAGTCGAGTCCCGTCGCAAGTGTGATGTGCTGGGGATCATGCGATTCCAGGTGCTCCCAGGGCGATGTGTAGACCGGGCGGGCCGAGAGAGCCTGGAACGTGAGGGGAGAGACAAAGCGAGTCGCCGAGGGCGACATCGCCACGGTGACCTCGGCGCCGGCCTGGGCCAGTCGGCTGACCAGCGTGGCGGTCTTGTAGGCGGCGATGCCGCCTGTGATGCCCACGAGGATGCGTTTGGCCCGAACGGACGGCCATGCTCCGCCGGGGGCGGGGGTGTCTTCGGATCGTGTCGGATCGGTGCCCACAACGGCGTTCCCGGACCCCGCGAATCAAAGCGGGGATCAGATGTGCGCCGAAACGTCGTAGGGCGAGGCGTCGAACTCGAGCGTGATCTTGTCCTGAAGGATCTCCTCGATCACAAGTTCAAGGTCCGATCGACCGTCGCGGGGGACCAGCGGACGGGCCCCCTCCATGAGTTGCACAAGGCGCCGCTGAATCAAGGCGGTCAGTTTGAAACGCCCGCCGACTTTGTTGACAATGGTGTCGCTCTTGAGTGCTTCGATCATGTGGACGGTGACTCCGGCGGGAACTCGTGACGGTTGGACAAGGCCGCGACGTCGCACGCGCGGTCCGAGATGTGAACTTTTTCAAAATTGGACTAGGCGCAGCCCACGGCTAATGTTATGCTGGAAGGGGGAACCGGGCAATTCGAGCAGTTCTCGCCGTTCGGTGGATGTTCCGCCGGATCGCGTTTCCTTAGTTTACAGGCAATTGTTCTGTCGTTGAAACAGGCTGATCCGCGCGCGGTGTGCCGCCCCGGATTAGATGTTCGAGGTTCTTCTCGGGCGGCTTTGTGCGTATCCGGTCTCCGTGAGCAGCGCTCATGGAATCGGATGGTGCAGAGACCGTCGGAACTGTTCCTGTCGATCGTGTTTGTTTGAATCTGTTCCGGTATGCCGATGTTCTCATCGCGCACGCCGCATGTGGGGTGCTGCAGCATGGCATGGATCAAAGGTGATCGCGTGATTCACGCTTCCCGTCCCGAATGGGGCGTGGGACAGGTGCTCGCCGTGGAGGCGATGGGCGGCGTCGCGACGACCCAGCGATTGACCGTCCGTTTCGAGCGGGCCGGAACCAAGGCCCTCTCGACGGAGTTCGCCGAACTCAAGCCCGCAGGCGACATGCCGCTCCGGCTCGAGTCGACCCCCGATTCGGGCGGTTTGAGTTTTGCCCCGACGGCCACCGAGATCAAGGAGATCATGACCCGGCTGCCCGAACAGGCCACCGACCCGTTCAGCACGCCTCAGAAGCGTCTGGCCGCGACGCTCGATCTTTACAAGTACGCGGACAATGGGGGCCTCCTGCTGGATTGGGCGGCGATGCAGACGGGCCTGAAGGACCCGCTGGCGCGTTTCAACCGGCACGAACTGGAGCAATGGTTCGGAAGGTTCCGGATCGAACTCGATGATCACCTCCGCAAACTGGCCCGCGATGTGAGACGGGCCGATCCCGCCGCGATCGACGCCGCGATGGCCGCCGCCGCCCCTTCGGGCAAGCAGGCGTTGCGTCGGGCGGACATGGGTCGTTGATAATTCTCCACAAGCCGTCATACCCGGCCCGCGGATCGACCGCGGCATGGTTGGATTTCGCGCCGGTCTCGCTCCCCGTGCTCGCCGGGGTCTTCTTATCGCACTCGGAACATGGCACGTGAGGCGTCGGCCCCGGGGACCGGCCACGGCGCGCCGCTTGTAAGGCGTTGCACCGCACGCGCCTGTGCGCGGACGGAGAGAATCTCATACGAGGGAGACGAGGGATGACGGAGCAGGACTTCCAGAACAAACTGGCCGAACTGATGAAGCAGATCGAGGCCCTGCCTCCCTCGGAGCGGGGGCCGCTCGAGAAACTCGCGCAGGAGACGCGGGAGCGGCACGAGCGCATGAAGAAGACCGTCGGGGAGTTGCAGGAGTCGCTGGATTACCTGCGTCTTTCGGTCAAGTACCTGGTCTTCGACCTTGAAGCGACGCGCCGGGAGAACGACTACCTGCGCAAACTCATCGAGACCCGCGCGGCGCAGGACGACGAGCGCGAGCCCGACGGGCCGGCGGACCAGGACACCGAGTAAGCCTCAGTCTTCATCATCCGGGAGCGCCGGCCCCGCCGCGCCGGTCTTGGTGATCTCTTCGATCACCTCGGTGGCGAAACTCCCCCGGGGCAGTTCAAAGGCGCAGCGCACGTACGCGCCGTGCTCGTCCACGCCCCCTTCGACCTCGGGGTCGACGACGGGCACACGCAGCGGGCGGCGCTGACCCTCGAGCAGCCCGGGGCGGATCGTGTTCCACGCGATGAGCCGCTGGGGGTCCGCCCCCAGCGCTGCGAGGGCGGCGAGCTCGGCCTCGTCGGTGACGCCGTGCGCCCGCATCATGCCAACGCCCCACAAGGGGCCTGTGGCGCTGATCTCAAACCCATCGAGCCGCACCCGGGTGGCCGGGTCGTTCAGCACCTCCGCCGTGACCGCGAAGCAGGCGCGGTTCTCGCGCTTCATCACGACATCCCCCTCGATGAGCGTGGTGATGCCGATGCCCGCCAGGCGCGTTTCGAGCACGAGATTGAACACAGCCGCTTGGAACGCGGACAGAAAGAACCCGAGCGTCTGCGCATCGACGGAGAGCATCGCGGCCCGGTGGTCGGCCCCTTCGATCAGTCGCGACAGCACGCGCACCTCGGCCCGCGCGTTCCGCGGGTAGGTGCGTCGGGCCGCCTCGAACCTGCCCGCGGCGTACTCGGCGCGCCCCGAGGGGTTCACATGGGGCACGGTTTCGCACGGCCCCAGCAGCAGATCGCAGGCTGCCCGAAAGTCACCCGCGACAAGCGAGGCCCCGATCCGGTGGTTGTTGCCGAGCATCCCGAAGCGCTGTGTTCCCACGCGGTTCGGCAGCCCGTGAGCCGCGAGGCGAGTGAGCACGCGGCGGGCCGTGACCACGCCGGCCGGGCTGACGCCGCGGACCTTGATCGAGAACCGATTGCCGCGAAGGTGCCCGCGACGGAGTTTGTTGGTGTGCTGATCCGACCAGAGGACCGCGATGCGGTCGTGCTCGAGGAAGGGGAAATCCGCGGCGGTCTTTCCCGGGGTGTGCACCGACACCACCTGACGGGTGATCGCCTGCTTGTCCTTCAGCCCCGCGACGCCCACATCGCGCCGCTGAACACGGAAGTGCTGAGCGATGACCTCGATCATGTCGAGGGTGGACAAGCCGCGCTTCTGGATCAGGAGATAGATGTGCTCGCCCGATCCCGCGGGGGCGTAGAGAGGCTGTTCATCGACGAGAAAATCCTCGGGCCTCTGCTTGATCGTCCCTCCGAGGCCGGGGATGTCGGCGGTGATGTAGCGCCGATTCGCGGGGGGGCTCATGCGTCAGGATTCCTCGCGCATCGCGGCCTCGAGCACGTGCTCGGCCACATAGATCGGCACGCCCCCCGCGATGCCGATGGCGATGGCGTCGCTGGGGCGAGAGTCGATGTGGATCAGTTCCCCATCGGCGCGGCGGACATCGAGCGTGGCGTAGAAGGTGTGGTCGTTCAGGTCGTTGACGGTGATGGATTCGAGCGTGGCTCCGAGCGACTCGACGACGTTGGCCAGCAGGTCGTGCGTCTGCGGCCGCTTGATGCTGATCCCTTTCAGTCGTCGCTCGATGGCCTGGGCCTCGGTCAGGCCGATGGCGATGGGGAAGGTGCGGGCCGACGTGCCAAGTTCATCAGTCTCCGAGGCGTCGTCGGTCACTTCGCGCAGTTCGATGATCTGCATGTCGTTGAACTCGCGGATCAGGATTCGGGATAGTTCCATGCGAACGGCCATGGCGGCGGCACCTCCTGTGACACGATGGTATTCCGGCGCGGTAGCTGCATCCTCGCGGTACCGCCCGGCCGCGCGGCCGATATCATCCCTGATGAGCCGCACCTTTCCATCGCCGCCCAGCCGCGTCGCCGGAATGTTCGGGGCCGCGATGTGCGTGTTTGCCGTGTGCACCGCGTGCGCGGTGGCTCAATGCCGCGAATGGAACGTGAACGAGCACGACGGCGTGCCGGGCGTCGATGGAACCGTCAACGACGTGCTGGTGTGGGACGCGGACGGCCCCGGCCCCGCCCCGCCCGCGCTGGTGGTCTCGGGCAACTTCGGCGTCGCCGGGACGGCGCGGGCCAAGAACATCGCGCTGTTCGACGACCGCGACTGGCACGCGATGGGCAGCGGCCTGACGCCGCTCGGGAACGGACATATCAACACGCTCTGCACGTACCGGGGGCAACTCTTCGCGGGGGGATCGTTCACCCGCGCGAACGGTGCCCCCTCCGACGGATTGGCGCGATGGGACGGCGTCGCCTGGCGGGCGGTGGCCAATCTCTGGCATTCAGACGGAGCCTATGTGTCGAGCATGCTGGAGTACGACGGACGCCTGATTGTGTCCGGACTTTTCAGCCAGATCGAAGGGTCGTTCGCGGGCGGAACGGCCGCATGGGACGGCGCCACGCTCTCGCCGCTGGGGATGGGCGGGCAAGGACACATGTGCGTCCACGAAGGGCGGCTCCATAAGACAACAATTGGTTCGATTCCCGTCGTTGAGTGGAACGGTGAGCAGTGGATCCCCATGGGGACCCCGCTGGATGTCAACGCCGGCGCTTCGATCTGTTCCCATCTGGGCTCGCTCTTCGCCGCCTGCTTGGGGCACGTGCCGGGGAACACCGTGCCGCACGTCCGACGGTGGGACGGGGTGACGTGGCCGGTTGTCGCGGGGTGGGGACCGGCGGCGGCCGACATGCAGTCGTTCGACAACCAAATGTGGGCAGGACTTTCGTACTGCGGCCCAGCGTGCGGTGTGAGTGGTGCGCTGGGTCGATGGCACGGTGCCGGCTGGGCTTCGAGCGAGCGCGTGAACGGCGCGATCCGCGCGATCACGAGATTCGGAGATCGGTGGGTACTGGGCGGGCCGTTCCAGGTCACGACGGATCGGACGAGGAAACTCTCCGGCATCGCCGTAACGGCCGACGACGGAGCCACGCTGGAACCGATCTCGCCCGGCCGCTTGGTTCGTCCCGTGCTGATCGCGGTCAACGATCGCGGCGACGTCGCTGTCGAATCCCGGGAGTACCTGTCCAACTACCCGGAACTCGGAAGGGTGCATCTGCGTGACGAGTCGGGCTGGCACGATTTGGGGCCGTTCCATGTCAGCGCTGGATCGAGCCTTATCTGGTATGAAGGTTCCTTGATCAGGAGCGGCCTTTCTCGCTGGGATGGTTCGGGGTGGACCGCGATGGCCAGCGGCACGGGCGTTTATGCCATCGCGGTGATCGACGGGGCGTTGCACGGCGCCCGCTCGGTGCAGAACGCACAGGGCACCTGGCAGATTCATGTGGTTCGCTGGGACGGATCGAACTGGGTACTGATCGGCCAGAATTTTTCGGCGGCAATCAACGGGCTGGGCGTTTGGCAGGGCGATCTGGTGGCCGTCGGCGCGTTCACCTCGGTCGGTGGCGTGCAGGCCCGCGGGCTGGCCCGGTGGGATGGCCAAGCCTGGCACGAGCTGGCCGGCGGAGCCGATGGCATTGTGCATTGCGTTGCCGATCTCGGCGGCGATCTTGTAATCGGGGGCACGTTCAGTGCCGCGGGAGGCGTACCGGCGGCCGCCTTTGCGGTCTACGACGGCGCCGTGTGGTCGGCCGCCGGTGAAGGGCTTGTCGGGGTCGGGAACGCAGCGCCGGCCGTCACGTCGATGTCCGTCGCTGACGGCGAACTCTTTGTGGCCGGTGCCTTCTCTCGGGCCGGGGGCCGGGCTGCCACGAATCTTGCGATCTGGAACGGCGACCGCTGGGAGACCGCCGACCTCGAACTCGCCCACCGCGATGGGTGGCTTGGGACCGCGATGCTCGCCGCGGGCGGTCAGACCGTCGCGGTTGCAGGGTCCTTCGATCGCGCCGGCGGCCGAACAGCCATGAACTTCGCTCGGCTCCGCTTGATTCGCCCGACTTGCCGCGGCGATTTCGATTGCTCGGGGGGCGTGGACGGACAAGACGTGGAGCAGTTTTTTCTCGCCTGGGAAGCCGGCAACGCCCGCGCCGACCTGAACGAAGACGGCGGCCTGGATAACGAAGACATCGGCGCATTCTTCGCGGCATGGGAATCGGGTTGCTGATACTCCCTCTCGTCATGCCAGATTCGCAGCCACTATCGCCGTCCAGGACTCGGGCGACTCGCGATCGGCGTCGATCCACACCGCCCCCGGTGTGGTGCGCAAACGCCTGGCCCAGGTCCGCTGGTTCTTGGCGAAGCGGCGCGTCTCAATCTTGATTCGCTCAACGGCCTCATCGAGCGAGCACTCACCCCGGAAATGCGCGAAGAGTTGCTTGTACCCCAGCGCCTCGGCGGCCTGCGGCCCGATCCGGCCCGAGGTCCACAACGCACGGGCCTCGGCCTCGAGGCCGCGTTGCATCATGGCCCGCACGCGGGCGTTGATGCGGCGGTTGATGGCCTCGGTCGGCCACTCGATGCCGATCAGCACCGGCCCGGCGTTCAACGACGGAGCGTCCCATTGCTTCTTGTGCGCGCTGATCGGCGCACCGGTCAGGCGGTGGACCTCGATGGCGCGGATCGTCCGGCGCAGGTCGTTGGGGTGCAGCCGCGCTGCGGTGACCGGGTCGATGCGTTCCAACTCGACGCGAAGGGAGGCCGGGTCGCGGGCTTGCAGTTCCGCGCGCAGGGCCGGGTCCGCCCCTGGTCCATCGAACAGGCCGTCGAGCAGGGCCTTGATGTACAAGTGCGTGCCGCCCACCACCACAGGGAGCCGGCCACGGGCCTGTATATCGCCGATGGTGGTTTTGGCCGCGGCGAGCCAATCGCTGACGGTGAAGCGATCGGCCGGGTCCGCTACGTCGATCAGGTGATGGGGCACGCCGCGGCGTTCTTCGGTCGTTGGCTTGGCGCTGCCGATGTCGAGGCCGCGGTACAAGAGCATGGAATCGGCGGAGACGACCTCGCCCCCCAGATGCAGGGCGACTTCGACGGCGAGGGCGGTCTTGCCGCCGGCGGTGGGGCCGATGATGACGGGGTAGCGCTCGTGCACCGGGTGACGGTATCGCGGCGGCACGCACGACCCTCGGACGATCAAGACGCGGGAGCGAGCGGTTGCCGTCAGCCGTTCCCGGTGTCGTAACTCACCCGACCATGCCGCGTGGCTCGGCTGACGAGGTCGCACGCCCAAAGCCCGGCGAGGACGAACTCGGCGCAACTGGCCCGAACCGCGGGGTCCGAGGCGGCGTTCATCTCGAAGGCCTTGTCCCAGACCGCGGGCACGCGCTTCACGATGCGTTCGTAGTGCGCGCTGGGGAGCATGTCGCCAACCTCGATCTTGACGCCCTTGGCGAAGGCGTCGGAGATCTCGGCCAGACCGTGCTTATCCACGTACTCCTCGAAGACGACCTTTACGGCGGCGCCGAGGATTGAATCGAGTACCTGGGCCTCGCTCATCTGGTGCGCGCCCATCATGTCGAGTTCGAGTTTGCCGACGGCGGAGGCGTGAAAGTGGGCCAGGTCGCTGATGCGGGCGACGGCGGGCCGCTCTCCCAGCCGCACCGCGCGCCGGCGGGCGCTGGCGATCATGGTGCGGTAGTTGGCCATCGAGAACCGGGCGCTGACCCCGCTGGCCTGATCGACGTAGCGGCTTTTGCGGGCCTCGATCGAGAGTTGCTCGGCCACTTCCTTCATGAAGCGGGGGACGAGCACCGGCCAGTCGCCGCCGGTCTCGGCCCCGCTCTGCTCCTCCATGATGCGGATGCCCAGGTCGCGGGAGCGCGGGTAGTGCGTGGCGATGGTGCTGCCGATGCGGTCCTTGAGTTGCGGGATGACCTTGCCGGACCGGTTGTAGGTGGTGGGGTTGGCGCTGAAGAGGACCATCACGTCCACCTCGAACCGGACGGGAAAGCCGCGGATCTGCACATCGCGTTCTTCGAGGATGTTGAACAGCCCCACCTGCACGAGGTCGTCGAGGTCGGGCAGTTCGTTCATGGCGAAGATGCCCCGGTGCATCCGGGGGATGAGGCCCAGGTGCAAGGCCTCCTCCGCTCCCATGCTGGTCCCGGAGAGGAGCCTGGCGGGGTCGATCTCGCCGATGATGTCGGCGAACTTGGTCCCCGGGGCGAGGCGCTCGGCGTACCGCTCCTCGCGGGGCCACCAGGCGATGGGCGAGCGTTCACCGTGCTCGGTGAGGAAGGCTCTTCCGCGCGAGGTGATGGGACGCATCGGATCTTCACGGATCGGTGAGCCGGGGATGTCGAGGTACGGCAGTTCGGGGTCGAGGAACCGCACGAGGAGGCGCATCAGGCGGCTCTTGGCCTGTCCCTTCTCACCCAGGAAGAGCAAGTCGTGCCCCGCGAGGATCGCGTTGACGATCTCGGGCTCGACGGTGTCCTCGTACCCCACGACGCCGGGGAAGAGTTCATCGCCGCGGCGCAGCGCGGCGATGAGATTATCGCGCAGTTCGGCCTTGACGGACCGGCTCTTCCAGCCGGAGTCCACAAGTTGAGCGAGGGTCGCGGGTCGTGCCATTTGTGCTTTGGATTCGGCAGGTATCGTGTTCAGATTCGCTCTTATTGGCGCAGGCGCAAGTCGGCGCGAGGCGATGTGGCCCCGACCGTCTCTTCGGCGTCTGTAACTACCGTGACTCGGTCGGGAGTGAGAACGTGATCCTTCAGGAAGACGTCGCGCACCGCCCCGGCCCGGTTGACCGCGAGATCGGCCAGTTGCCGCGGGTCGGGCGTGACGCTGACGAGCAGCGCACTCTCCATCTCAGCGAGCGGGACGGGCGGGGCTTCTCCGGCGCGGAGTTTCGGGACCGCCTCGCCCCGCGACTCGTGGTACAAGGCCATCACGCCCCGGAGGTACTGCTCGTCGGACATCTGCTCGCCGCCCGCTCTGGCCATCGCTTGAGACCGAAGCGCCGACTTTCGCAGCGCGGGGAGGTCCTCGGCCTCGCTGATGCGTCCGATGATGTCGAGTTTCAACGAGGGTCGTTCCGAGAGCCCGCGAGCGAGCGTGTCGAGTTTCGTGAGCGAGGCGGGAGGCATGGTCGCGGTCCCGGGATCGAAGTCGATGAAGGAGAGGTCTTCTCCCTCTCCGGCACCCAGGAGTGAGCCGAGGATCTGGAAAGGCGCGGTGGCGGCCTTCACGATCAGGTTGAGGAACGCCTGCCAGACCAGGCCGCCGATCGAGAACCCGGGTTCCTCGATATTCCCTGAGAGCGGGATCGTTCCCTTGACGTGATTGTTTGAATCCTTGAGCAGAGCGAGACCCAGTTCGATGGGCACCGAAGGCGCCTCGGGCGAGTTGGTCGCCGCGCCCAGATCCAGCGACGAGAGGTTGAAATCGAGCGTGCCCTTCAGTTGACCATCCTCGATCCTGATGGGCAAGGTCGCGGCGGCGCGACCCTCATCGATGAAATACCCGACATACCGGCCCGACACGGGGTCGAAGGGCTTGAGCGGCACCGAGGACACCTCTGCCTTGATGTCGGCAAAGGGCTTTGGTCGGAACAGATCAATCTTCCCCGTCAGACGGACCTGCCCGGATTCGTGGGTGCGCAGCGAGGCGTTCAGGTCCGCGAGGCTCGCGCCGTCGTTGGCGAGGTTGGCGATCTCGAAGCGCCCGTCCCGACCGGTCAGCACCAGCGGCGGAGACGAAGTCTCATCGCGGATTTCGTATGATGCATCGGTGACGAGCACGCGTCCGAGGTTGAACCCGAACGGGACCATCTCCCGAAGGCGCACCAGCACCGCCTGCTTCAGTACACCCTTCGTGTCGGCGCTCCTGGGCGGGGGCAGGAGCGCCGCGTTCACCGAAAACATCGGTCGCTCCAGCGTCACATCCGTCGCGGCGACCTTGTTCTCCCCCGTGCTCAGCATCAGCGACTGCGCGGCGAAAGCGTCCATCCGCGCCTGCAAGGCGCCGCGGTTGCGGGACTCCAGTTCCAGTTTCCTCGCGCTCGCATCGCCCGCGAAGCGCAGGTCGGGAGAGTCGCTTGTCAGACCCGAAGCCGCGGCTTCACCCTTGACTGTTGCCGAAGCCAGCCGGACACTCGCCGGGTCCTCCGGGATCGCGGTCGCGGCCACGCCGCTCAGGTTGAGTTCACCCGTCCAGGATGCGCTCTGCACGCCCGCGGCATCGACACGGGCCTGCGAGTCTCCGGTGATGGACAAACTTTCGATCGTCGCCTCGCCTTCGATCGTGCCGCTGATCGTCGCCGCGACCGCTGCGAGATTCGCGGCGCCGGACCAGGCGAGCGCATGAACCCCTTCGTTCAGCGGCGCTTCGGCCCGCCCGTCGAGCGACAGCATGGCGATGGAAACGCGGGACTTGTTCGCGCCGCTGGTACGCACGGCCACATCTCCTGCCCGGAGCACGCCCTTCCACGCCGCCGCGGCGGGGGTGCCTGTCAGCGCCGCCTCGCCCGAGACGGCGAGCGTGGCCATCGAAGCGGTGGAGGGGGACTCACCTTCGATCGACGCATCGAGGCCTGTCACGCCGGACAGCCCATTCCATGCGGCATCGGTGATGGTGCCGTCGGCGATCGCCGCACGAGCCGAGCCTTCGAGAGAGACCGCCGCGGCCTTTAATTCAGCCGCGGTGTCCGTGCGAGACTTCGCGTCGAGGGAATCGGCGTTGAGTTTGCCTTTCCATGCGAACGAAAAGCCGCCGGACTCGTCGAACACCGCCCCCGCTTCGTCGCTGTTGATCTTCGCACCCCCCAGCACCGCCCGCGCCAGACCCGGGGAGTCGAAGGACATGGCCGCGGAATCGATCTCGCCTTTCCATGAGGCCGAGCGGATCGACCGTCCCGTTCCCTGCACGACGGCGTCACCCCGGAGAGACAACCGCTCGGCGAGCGTAACCGGTGCGCCGTTTGAGGCGTCGTTCACCCGCAGGGAGGTCAGGTGCAGTTCGCCCGACCACGAGGCCGTGGAGGGTTGTCCGTCGATGATCTGCGCCTTCGCATCTCCGCCGAGCGACACCACGGCACCGGCCAATCTCACGGGTGGAAGTTCTGCGCTGAAAGTTTCAGGCAGGTAGGGTCCCAGGAAGGCGAGATCGACGTGCTCGAGCGTGGCGTTCAACTCTGCCGCGCCCTCCATGGGGAGGATGATCCCTTTGACCGCGGCCTTGCCCGCATCACCGAGCGTGGCGGTGAGCTGGAGCGGTGTGCGGAACTTGTCCGTTGAAGCGACAGGGCCGAGCACGCCGCTCACCGAGGAGGCGCGAAACTCGACGGGCGCACGGGCCGCCCGATCCGTCCAATCGGCCGCGGCATCACGGAGGTCGATGCGATTGACGGCGACCTCCCACCCGCCGGCGAGATCCTCGATGAGTTGCAGGATCGCCTCGTTGAGTTGCTGCACCGGATAGCGGATGGTCTGCAGGTCCGGCCGTTCCGCGCGCCGGCCCGCACCGGACACAGGGGCGGACAGGATGGTCTCAAGGTTGAGCACACCGCCCGCATCACGACGAACGTGCGCTGCGGGCTGATCGAGCGTGATGGTCTGGATGTGAAGCGTGCGGGCATCGGCATCGAGCCGGGCATCGGCGAGTTCGATGCCGGTTGCCTCGACGAGCGCGCCGTCCGGTTGCACGACCCGGAGGCCGTGGACCGCGGCCCGGGTCAAGGTGGCGGCGGCGGTCCGGGGAATGCGTGCGGGCGCGAAGTCGTAATCGAGAGAGGCCGTGAGAGTGCCGCCGGTGATGCGCGCTGGGGAGTAGCGGAGCGTATAGGGGACGAACCGGGGCAGTCTCCATTTCTCAATGGAGATGCGACCCGTGCTGGACAGCGGATCGACCGAGAAGGTGCCGGTCCAGCGCACGGTTTCGCCCGAGGGTGATCGCGCGGTCAGGGTCTGGGGGTTCTTGTGTTGCGGCTCGGTGTCGAGGTTCTCGACCGTGAAATCCGCGTGCTCGAAGAGAGCGGAAAACTTTTCGGGTGTGGACAGATCGGTGAACGATGCCGCTGCATTCACGATGCGAAGTTCTCGGATGACGATGCGCGGGATATGCTCCGCGGGGGTCGATGGTTTCGCCCCGGTATCCCGCTTCACAAGTTTCATGAGATTCAGACCTCCCTGCCCGTCGATCTCGACGGCAAGGCTCGGGGCATAGGTGCGGGCGTGGTCGAACCTCCAGCCGCCCTTGAACAGGCTCGCCCACGCCTCGAAGTCGCCGTCGAAACGATCGAAGGTCAGAACCGGCCTGGCCGCCGCGTCTTCAAGTCGGACTGTGCGGAGCGTGAGGGCCAGGCCGAAGGGGTCGCAGCGGACCCGCTCCACGGACAGGCGTCCGTTGAGGTGCTTGTTCAGGTGCGGCACGATGATGTGCCGGATGAGCAGCGGCACGCCGACGCAGCCGATGATGGTCCAGGTCAGAAGTGCAATGCTGAGCCACTTGATGAACGTGCGAACACGTTCGGCGCGGCTTCGAGTCGGGGTGGGTGATTCGATCACGATGGCGGATCGTACTACCGCTTCAATCGTGAGCGGCAGAACATGATCGCGGTGGGCACTGTTGTAACCCCCGCCGCGGGCCCGGGGACTCCCGTGGATTTCGCCGCCGCGGGGCACACGCCCCGCGGCGAAGTGTTTTGTGCGGGGGAGAATACCGGCAGGCACCCGCTACGCTACCCGCATGAGCGATTCGTCGGCGAAGGTGAAGAACTGCGGAACCGGCCGGACGGTCTCGCTGCCGGTGGCGGGGCACGGGAAAGTGCGCAAGAGCCGCAACGGGCCGCGGCGCGCGCTGGTGCTGCTGGTGGTGAACCTGCTGATGATCGCGCACCTGATCCAGTGGCTGGTGCAGGGGATGACCCTCTCGCCGGTGGAACCCAGCGAATCGATGTACACGCTCGAACTCGGGCAGGTGAACGCGGGGTTCATTTTTTTCTGTGCGGCGATCCTGGCGACGTTCATCTTCGGTCGGTTCTTCTGCGGCTGGGGGTGCCACGTCGTGGCCCTGCAGGACTCCTGCACCTGGCTCATGGAAAAGTGCGGGGTGCGGCCCCGGCCCTTCCGGTCGCGGCTGCTCATGCTCGGCCCGCTGCTGCTGGCCCTGCTCATGTTCGTCTGGCCGACCTTCAAGAGGATGGTGCTGGTCCCAGTGCTGGACAAGACGGGGGTGGGGGTGCCCATCTGGATCGAACGGCCGCCGGAGTTCCCCGGTTTCACATCGCACCTGATGACGGAGGATTTCTGGGCGACGTTCCCGGCGTGGTATATCGCGATTCCCTTTCTGTTGGTGTGCGGGTTCGCGACGGTGTACCTGCTCGGGTCCAAAGGATTCTGCACCTACGGGTGCCCGTACGGCGGGTTCTTCGCGCCGGTGGACAAAGTCGCGCTGGGTGGGATTGTGGTATCGGACGCCTGCGAGGGGTGCGGTCACTGCACGGCGGTGTGCACCTCCAATGTTCGTGTGCACCAGGAAGTGCGTGACTTCGGCCGGGTCGTCGATCCCGGGTGCATGAAGTGCCTCGACTGCGTGAGCGTCTGCCCGAACGGTGCGCTCTCGTTTTCGTTCGCTCGGCCCGCCGTCCTGACTCCTCGCCGCACTCCCGCGGCCATCGAAAGTCGGCGGCCCCGCTACGACCTGTCATGGACGCAGGAGGTCGTGTTCTTCATCGCCGGGATCGCGCTCTTCATCGGGTTCCGCGGGTTGTTCGATCAGGTGCCGCTGCTCATGGCGGCGGGGCTGGCGTCCATCGGGGTTTTCGGGCTTTTCAAGGTGTGGCAGTTGCTCGCCGAACCGAACTCACGCGTGCAGAGCCTGCAACTGAAGATCAAGGGGCGGTGGACGGTGTGGGGCTTGGTGTGCCTTGTGTTGACGACGGCGTACACGGCGCTGGGGGCGTGGGGCGGGTATGTCAAGTATCACCGTTGGCAGGGTGACTTGGCGGATATCCGGGTCAACGTGCCGATGCGAGAGGTGTTCTCAAGGAACTACAAGCCCCGCGCTGAAATCGTGGAACAAGCCCGTGTGGCGCTGCACCACCTGCGCCTGGGCGGATCGATCCGTGATGGAGGGCACGGATGGAAGCACCTGCCTAAGACCCTGGTGCGAATCGCGTGGCTGCACGCTGTATGCGGCGACCTGCCCGCGGCGGAGCGGGCCATGCGCGAGGCCGTGGAGCGCGGCGACCCGAACACTGAGATGGTCATCGGCCTTGCCCAGATGATGGAGTTGCAGGGCAAGCCCGCCGAAGAGGGCAAGGCCATGTTCGAGGCGGTTCTCGCCAGGAAACCGGAGTTGTACGATGTCCGGCTGACCCTGGGGATTATGCTCCTGCACGCCGGTCACGGCGATCTCGCGGCGGAGCAGGCCGAGGCGGTGCTGCGGGGCGGGAAGACCAAGCCGCGTCCGGCCCAGGTTCTTCGGGCCGCGGCCCTGCTCACGGATGCGGGAAAGCCGGGCGAGGCGCTCGCAGCGTTGGAACGGGCAATTCAAGCGGAACCTACGGAGCCGGAGCACCACTTTGGAAAAGGCCAGTTGCTCCTGGTGCATGGCGAGTTCGAGAAAGGTCTGGAAGCGATACGCGAGTCGATCCGGCTCGAACCCGACAATCCAATCCGTCTCCGCCGTTTGGCGGGTATCTACCGGGAATTGGGCCGTGCCGCGGAGGCCGAGCCGCTGGAGGCGAAAGCGGCTGAGATCGAGTCTCAGCGGCTTCCTGCACGGGGGCGATAAACGAGTTGTAGTGACGGTCAGAGGTGAAACACTCCGCCCGCGGGCGGCGTATGTTTATGCTCTCGAAGCCCTTCTCGGGCGAGTGTTTTGTACGTCCTAGATTCATCTGGTTGCATCGAGCGGCGGCGATCGGCGTGCGTGTGCGTGTCCGATGGCCACCCTCGGAACAAAGAGAGGCCCAACTCATGCGCAAGAGCGAACGAAGCGTGCGGTCGATGTCGGCGGCGGTCGGTGTGATGTTGGCTTCGCTGGCCGGGGCGGCGGGACCGGACGTGATCGTGGGCGACCTGCCCGACTTCTCGTTCTGGGGCACGTACCAGGGGATCAGCGCTTTTTCGATCGGGACCACCTCCTGCAACATCGGCAACACGGTGCTGCGGTGGGTCGCCAGCACCAACCAGCACCCTGTGATCGGCCAGAACCTGTACCGCTACAGCGTGGTGAACGGGGCAGGGCGCTACGAGCAGATCGGGCAGAGTTTCCTCAAGCATGGCTTCACGGCGCTCAACGGCACGGTCTGCGGCGCATGCTCTACGCACGACGGAAACGGCTCAACGCTCGACCCCACGTGCTCCGATCCTTACTCCGCGAGTCTGAACGGGTCGCAATCTCGACTGGGTCCGAAGTCCCAGGTGAACGCGTTCACGGGGCATTACCCCTATCCCTTCACGGCCCAAACGCTGCCGAGCACGGATGCCACCGGACGCCAGATCGCGCGGCGGCTCCAGGTGCGGGCCAGTGAAGTGAACCCGACGCTCAACCCCGGGGCCATCTACTTCGCCGAAGGGCATTACATCGCCTCGGACGACGCCGCGGCGGGCAATGGGCTGAACAACGCGGGGTACCGGCGCGTGCGCATCACCGGGACGGACGCTTCGTACACGATGAGCACGGTCAGCGGCTTCACGACCCAGCGCCAGAAGTCGGCCATCTACGGATGGCAGAGCGTGGACCCGCTGGTGGTGGTGACCGAGGCCCCGGTCCCCGGCGAGGGCATGTTCTACGTCGCGTCCCGCGTGACGCCGATCGCGGGAGGCATGTACCACTACGAGTACGCGATCCAGAACTTCAACTCCGACCGATCGGGCGCTTCGTTCACGCTGAACCTGGATCCGATGGGCGATCCCTTCCTTATCGAACTGACGAACATCGGGTTCCGTGATGTGGATTACCACAGCGGCGAGCCGTACAGCGGCACCGATTGGGCCACTTCTCGATCGGCGACCTCCTTCGGCTGGGCGACGGAAGCTCACTCGGTGAACGCCAACGCCAACGCGCTGCGTTGGAGCACGATGTACACCTTCCGCTTCGATTCCGACCGTGCCCCCGCGGCGGGGACGGGTTCCATCGGGCTTTTCAAGCCCGGTCAGGGTGATTCGATCACGTTCCCCGTGCCGGTCCCCTCTACCCCGCCGTGCATCGGCGACCATAACGAGGACGCCGCGTTGGACGGGTCGGACGTCGAGGCGTTCTTCGGCGACTGGGAGAACGGTCTGGACCGGGCCGACAAGGACCGCAGCGGCGGCGTGGATGGTTCGGATGTCGAGATGTTCTTCATTCGCTGGGCCGACGGCTGCTGAGCCACGCGGCGACGAGCGCAGCCGTGGCATCCCTGGTCTTGGTTGCGGATGGAAGTACAAATGAAAAGAGCCGTGCGGGACAGCCCGCGCGGCTCTTTGTGTTATCCGTCCCCGGCACGCCGGGGGTCGATTACTTGCTGCCCTCGTACTCGGCGAGCACGTCCTCGAGCTCGGCCTTCATGTTCCCCTTGGCGAAACTGATGGCCTTCTTCTGAATCTCGATGGCCTTGCTCTTCTCGCCCTTGATGAACCAGCAGCGGGCGAGGGTGTCGAGGATCGCGGCGTCCTTCTCGCCCGAAAGCCTGTTGGCTTCCTGCGCGGCTTTGAGGGCGAACTCGATGTTCTTGTTCTTGACGTCGCCCTGGGGATCGACGATGGTCCAGGCGAGTTCGTTGAGGCCCTCGGCGTCCTTGGCCTCGATGTGCTTGGCGAGGAGCTTCTCGCCTGTGATGTAGGCGCCGGCATCGCCCGCCATGAGCTGAGCGTTGTACTTGATCTTGGTGGAGAGATCGGAGAGCGTGGGGTACTTCTTCTCGAAGGCATCGATGGCGGCGATGGCCTCGGAGGGGTCGCCTCGCATGGACCGGTACAGGCCCGAGAGATCCTTCTCGGCCTGCGAAATTTTCTCACCGCCGGTCTTGGCGTCCCACGTCCCGGCGATGGTCTCGGGCAGGACCATGTCGAGGAACATGGGGTGACCGATGTACGCGATCTTGCCCGCCTTGTCGACGACAAAGGAGCAGGGGATGCCGCTCTGCCTCGCGGCCTTCATGAAGGCGGTGCTGGTCGTGCGCTCCTTGTCCCACGCGACGGTGTAGCCCATCACATCGCCCTTGTCCTGCACCATCTTTTCGACGGCCTTGAGCGAGTTGTTGGGGTCGCCGGTGGTGACGCCGATAATGGTGAGGCCCTGGTCCTTGTACTGCTTCTGGAGGTGGGTCAGGTGCGGCATCGAGGCGATGCACGGCCCGCACCAGGTCGCCCAGAACTCGACGACATAAACGCGTCCGGATTCAAAGCCCGTCACGGGTTCACCCTTTATCCATTTCTCAATCGTGAGGGCAGGGGCGGGATCGCCGACCTTCAGCGTCGCTTCGCTCTTGGCCTCGGTCTTGGCCGGGGCCTTCGCCGGGGCGGCGGTGTCCTGCGCGACGGCGAGGCCGCACGAGGTGAGAAGCAGGGCAACAGCGAGTGACAGGCGTTTCATCGAGGGATTCTCCACACGTTCAACTTCATGGCGGGAGCGGCGTGGTCACACGCGCTCAAAGCGGCCACCACAATACTGGAATGAACGGGTTTGTGTGCAGTATGGTAGGATGCGCCGTTCGGCTGTATCCGTCCTCATCAGACGCCGGAACAGGTCTCATGTTCCGGTGACGTTGTCGTGTTCTGGTCGAGTTCTTACGGTCGGAATTCGACGGAACCCGCGGCGGGGTTCGGCGGTTTGGGTGCCGGGGCGGGCGCGATTCTGAGTCCGACAATGCCCAGTGCAATGGCCGCGATGCAGACCGATTGGAGGGGTGTCAGGCGCTCATGAAAGAGCCACACACCCGCGAACACGCTGCCGACAGCACCGATGCCGACCCACACGGTGTAGGAGATGCCCAGCGGCAGGGTCTGCATGGCCTTGGCCAGGAGAAGAAAACTCGCCCCCAGCGCGATGATGGTGAAGATGCTGGGCCAGAGCCGAGTAAACCCGTAGGTGTACTTCAGGCCCACGGCCCAGACCACTTCCAGCAAACCGGCGATCACGAGGAGTATCCAAGGGAGCATGGGCGGATTCTTCGCTCCTGAAGGAGGAGGAAAAGGGGTACAAGATGCCGTTTCCTACAACTGAAGTGCAACATCCAGTCACTTGGCTCGTATACTATGTCACATACAGTATATCGACGACCTGGAACGAATCTTCATCCCGAGGTAGGAATGCGAGTTGAACGAGAACTGATGCGTGGTGCCGGCCCGGTTGCGGTCTTGAAACTGCTCGAACGCGGCGAGATGTACGGCTACGAACTGGTGACCGCGCTGGCCGAGAAAACCAGTGGCGTGCTCGACATGGGGCAGAGCACGCTCTATCCCATGCTCTACAACCTCGAAGCGCAGGGTCTGGTTCGCGCGACGTGGAAGGAGGGCGAAGGGGGTCGGGACCGCAAGTACTACACCTTGACGCCCAAGGGCAAGGAACGGCTCGTCAAGGACACGGAACAACTCACCCATCTGACGGCGGCGCTGCGCAGTCTGGGAGTACTTTCGCCATCGGCAGCGGCAGGGGGTGCCGCGTGACCCATGTCTCCTCAACACAACCCCGCGCGAAAGTGGTGTGGCCCCGAACGATCAGGCCGTTGCTCGCGTCGATACTGATCCCCGGCTGGAAGGCTCGTGCGGGACGGGCCGCGGTCGATTCGGCACTTGCCGACGTGGACATTCCCGACTCCGCCGCGGCGTTGGTCCGTCGAACCGTTTCTGCGACCCGTCTCTGGCCCGGGGAGCAGGCGGACGTGGCCCGTGAACTGGCCGCGCACTTCGCGGACGGTGCATCGGGCGGCCGCGGTGAAGCGGACCTGATCTCTGCGTTCGGTGATGCGGATCGCGCGGCGGGGTTGATCCGTCGCGCCAAGAAGCGGGGCCGCCCACCGACCTACCGGGCGCTGAAGCGGCTGATGCAGGCGGCGGTCGTGTGTTTCCTTTTCAGCGCGGCGCTGTACGCGTATCTCGCGATCCGGTACTACGCGGTATCGCCCACCATCGCGAGAAACTACACGAAGGAACTCAACGCGCCAACGCTTGCAGCGCCGGAGTCGGATCGGGCATGGCCGGTGTACCTCGATGCGGTCGAGGCGCTCGGGGCTGATCCGGGTTTCGTCCGGGCGGAGGGTGGCGCGTGGCCGATGGAACTCGGCGCCCCGAACTGGGAGGAAGGGCGCGCGTGGATTGACAGTCGTCAAAGGGCCGTCACACTGATCCGAGAGGCCGCCGCCCGGCCCATCACCGGGTACATCTACAGCAACTCGCCCGACGAGGTGTACATGCGTCTCAAGGAACGCATCGCGGGGGCAACGGATTGGATTGTGCTCGAACCTCAGGAGAACCCGATTCTCATGGGCGTGCTGCTCCCTCATCTGGGCGAGTTGCGCCGCCTTGCTCGAGTGCTCGCGTCTGATCTGGCGATCGCGGGGGTCGAGTCGGACTCGGAGAGAGCGGTGGCGAACATCCGGGCACTCCTGGGCATCGCGCGGCAGACCTACGCGGAACCGATGGTCATCAGCCGTCTGGTGGGTGTCGCCGTCGCCACTCTCGCGGCGGACCGAACGCTGCCCTTTCTACGGAGGGAAGGCTTCTTCTCGCGCGAGCAACTCCGCATCATCGCGCACGAGTTCGCCGGCTTCGCGGGCGGGCGGGTGTCGATGTATGCCGAGTCCGAACGCCTGATGTGGGAGGATGTGGCCCAACGGGTCTTCAGCGATGACGGCAAGGGGAATGGGCACATTGTCCACGCCGCGTTCCCGGTCATCGCGCGGGAGTTCGGGACCGCGGACCCTTCGATCAAGCCGATCGTGAAGGTCGTCATGCCTGCCGTTGCCGTCTGGAACGGCACGCGGAGAGAGTTCATGTCACGGGTGGAAGCGCTCGACGAAGCGCTGGCCCGGGATGATGCGCTCCCCGCGTGGTGTCACTCGCAGCGAACGAGCGGCAAAGCGTCTCGCGCCCTGTTCGATCGGTGCGATGCGCTGCTCTCGGTGTTCCGATCCCTTCAAGGCGGGGAGGAGGAGAACACCGCGCGATCCTTCTGGTCGCGTGATGTCTTCGAGGCCAAGCGAGCGGCGGTGCTGACCGCGTCCGCCCTCGAGGTCTACCGGCTCGACCGCGGGGCGTTCCCCGCCTCGCTCGCGGACCTGGTGCCCGACTTCATGCCCGCGCTTCCCCCGGACCCCTTCGACGGTCGGCCGATGCGCTACGCCGTGAGAGACGGGGTGCCGCTGCTCTGGTCGATCGGGACAGACGGCAAAGATGATGGCGGACGCCCCCAAAGCGACCCGAAACGAGATGCCTGGAGCCCCCCGGGGACAAAGACCGCCGCGGACGGTGATTGGATCCTGTACCCGTTCACGCCACCCATGCGTCAGTGATCGAGTGATGACGCACGGCCCGCAAGGGGCGGATCAACGGAGCGGATCGCCCCACGCCGCGTGAACGATCGCGGGCATGACCGCGCCGGCGCTGCCGCGGATCGTCACGTCCACCCGACGCGAGGCAGGGGTGTCGTCCTTGTTGATCTCGACGGTAAAGGCCCCGGCATCGGCGGCCAGATCGACGAAGCCCGCGGCGGGGTAGACCACGCTGCTGGTGCCGATCGAGAAGAAGAGGTCGCACTGGGGCACGTAACGGAAGGCCGTTTGCAGGGCCTGCTCGGGCAGAGCCTCGCCGAACCAGACGACGTTGGGGCGAAGGATCCCGTCGGGGGCGAAGGGAGAGGGGGGCGGGAAAACGGTGAACGGTTCGTGCGGAGGCTCGAAGACTTCACCTGTTTCGATGCAGCGCCACTCGACGATCGAACCGTGCAACTCCACCACGTGGTCGCTGCCGGCGCGCTGGTGCAGCCGGTCCACGTTCTGGGTGAAGACGATGCACTCGCCCCCCACGGACTCGAGTCGCTTCTCCATCGCGGCCAGGGCCAGGTGCCCAGGGTTCGGCTCCGCCGCCAGGCACCCCATGCGGCGGTGGTCGTACCACTTTGTCACGGTCGCGGGGTCGCGGAGGAACGCCTCGGGGGTCGCGAGTTTCTGCGGGTCGAACTCTTTCCAAAGTCCTTCCATCGTCTCGCGGAAGGTGCGCAGGCCGCTCTCGGCCGAGATGCCCGCGCCGGTCACGATGGCGATGCGGTTCGAGTTTCTGAGTCGCCGGGCCACGTGCGCGATGGGGTCGCTCATGCAGCGATTATTGCGGAGCGGATGGGAGAAGCCGCCCGACGACGAAGTGTCGTGTGTCGCCCGCGGAGTGGCCTGGTCGGCTCTCCCGACGTTGCGAATGATCACACCACGGCCCGGCTCGTCCGGGGTCGCCGGAATTCGTTCCTGGGA
>DDSA01000094.1:23855-24457 GCA_002343715.1 Phycisphaerales bacterium UBA2402
CCGATCCGCTCGACATCCTGCTCGGCCATAACCGCTGGGCCAACCGCGAGGTGCTGCAGCGGTGCGATGCGCTGCCGGAGGCGGAGTTTCATCGGCGCTTCGACATCGGCCCCGGCTCGCTTCACGACACCATGACCCACATCGTCGCCTGCATCTTCAGGTGGTCGGACCGGATCGGGGGCGTGGCGCTGCGCCCTTCGATCGATGGCCGTTCCGCGGGCGATGACCCCGCGCCGATGACCCGGCGGAGTGTGTCGGAACTGATCGGGCTCAACAAAAAGGCCTGCGATGACTTCGCCCGGGTGGTCGCGGACCAGCGAGCTCGCCTGGCGGAAGTGAGGGAGTGGGTCTTCGGCAATGAACAGTACCGCTTCACCGTTGGCGCGGCGATCGTCCACGTGACCAACCACGGGATGCACCACCGGGCCCAGTGCATGAACATGCTGAGGCAACTAGGCAAGCCGGTGAACGCCGACCTGGACGAACTGGAGTGGCAGGTCGCCGGTGAGCCGTGAGCACCGCGGTACAGTCACTCCATGAAGCGCCCTCTGCCGACCAAGACCTGCGCTATCTGCGGCCGGCCGTTCGCGTGGCGGAAGAAG
>DDSA01000216.1 GCA_002343715.1 Phycisphaerales bacterium UBA2402
GTGCGTTGAACTTCGAGCAACCGGATTCCACCGGCGGTGTGTGGACTCTGCTGATCGAAAAGGACGATGCGCTCCCGAGCGACAACCGTGCTTCGCTCGTTACCCCCTCCCCCGCATCGCGGCGGTTCGGCCTTGTGCGCGGCGAGGATCTGTCGCCCGTTTCACTCCTTCTCGGCGACGCCCTGACCGAACTGCGACCCCGTGATCTCATCACCCTCAGCCCCGATGAGTATGCGCGTCGTTCGCCCCGTGAACTCGAAGACCTCGATCTCATCATCTTCGACGGAGTTCGCGCCCTAAGCCCGCCGACAAGACCATCGATCAGTTTCGGATGGCCTCCGCCCTTTGTCGGTCTGTCCGTGGCGTCTGCGCCCACAACGCTCTCCGAAGGGTCGCCGCTGTTCTGGGATCGTTCCAGCCCGGTGCTCCGCAACGCACCTCTCGATTCATTGGTCGTCGCGCGTGTCACGACGATGTCATTCCCGCGGGGCGTGGAATCCGGAAACACCGGCTATTCCGAGTTGCTGACAGGCCCCGCCGGCCCCATGATGATTCTCATCGAATCGGGCGGTGTCAGACACATCGCGACCAACTTCGTGCTTCGACAATCCAACTGGCCCTTGCTCGCTTCATTCCCGATCTTCCTGTCGGACGCCGCGGATTACCTTACGCTCGGGACCGCGCCGTCATCCGGGCGGTTCTTCCGGACCGATGAACCAGCCACCGTGAGAATCCGTGCAACCCAGACCCCGGGTGTTCTGAATCTGACCGGCCCGGATGGCGCAACCAGAGAAATGCGGGTACCGGCAGACACAGCCGAAACGGGGCTTGGGGTGCTGCCCCGTTCGGGCGTGTACCTGCTTGACGGGCCTCGGGCCTCGGAACGCGCTGTGGCCGTCAATCTGAACAACGCCACAGAAAGCGCACTCGATACCTACCGCGAGGTCATGGTCGGTCGCACCGCGTTTCCCGGAATACGATCGGGTCGAGCATTCACCGAGTTGTGGCCCTTCCTGCTCCTGACCCTGATGGCACTTCTCATCATCGAATGGGCGGTCTATTCGCACCGGGCGAGGACGTAGTACCATGGGCGGGCCGTAACATGGCCGCCGGCATCGCGTACCAGCAGTTGAGCGGAACATCCGGAACTTCACCCATGCACAGAAAACTGATCGCAATCATCACCGCGCTGTGCGCGGTCTTTGCCGTTTCCACGGGGCGCGCCGAACCGCTCCCGACCGACCCCGCTCTGGTGCGGGGGACTCTCGACAACGGCCTCACCTACATACTCAAGCGCAACGCGCACCCGCCCGGCCGTGCAATCGTCTGGATTCATTTTCACACCGGCTCGCTCAACGAAACCGATCCGCAGCGGGGCCTCGCGCACTACCTGGAGCACCTGGCCTTCAACGGCACGGAGAACTTCCCGCCCGGCAGCGTGGTCCCCTTCTTTCAGTCCCTGGGGATGCAGTTCGGACGGGATCAGAACGCCTTCACCAGTTTCGAGCAGACAACGTACCAGTTGTCCCTCCCTGATGCCCAACCCGACACGATCGCCAAGGGCATGACGTTCTTCGCCGATGTGCTCTGGAAGATGTCTCTGCTTCCCGCTGAAATTGAGGAAGAACGCGGCATCATCCAGGAGGAGCGCCGCCGCAGTTTGTCAGGCCGGCAGCGGACCATGTACCACGTGCTGGAGAGGATCGCCCCCGGATCGCTGTACGGGCAGCGCATCACCATCGGCACCGAGGCGACGATCAACTCGGTGCAAGAGCAGGATTTCCGTGATTACTACAACAAGTGGTACACCGCCTCGAACGCCACCCTCATGGTGGTGGCCGATGCGGATTCCGGATCCATTATCCCGATCATCCGCCAGAAGTTCGGTCCCGCGCCGACGAAGCCGCGGCCCACGCCGCAGCAACCCGGCATCAAAGCCTACGACTCGAGTTTCGCCATCGTCGCCAGCGACCCGGAGATCCGCTCCGAGGACATCAACATCTCACGACTCGAACCCCCACGCCCCCCCACCACCACCAAGGCCCAGTTCCGTGATGATCTCGTGGCCCGGCTCGCGGTCATGGCCTTCAACAACAGGCTGGACGAGAAAGTCGCCAAGGGCGGCACCGCCTACCTGAACGGCAACGCATCGATGAGCAACAACGCCAACATCATGTGGCAGGCGGGTCTTCGCGGACGGGCCGCCCCGGGCAAGTGGCGAGAAACCATCCGCGAACTGGCCCTTGAATGGACCCGCGCCCGAGAGTTCGGCTTCACCGCCCTTGAGATCGAGATCGGCTCAAAGGAGATCATCGCCGGGGCCGAGCGTGCTGTCGAGACTGATTCCACGCGGCCCAGCGGCGCCATCATCGCCCGACTCAACGCAGCCGTGACCGATGGAGAGGCGATCCTTTCTGCGCAACAGAACCTGGATCTCGTCCGAACCATGCTTCCAACCATCACCTCGCAAGAGGTCAGCGCCCGATTCAGGAAAGAGTTTGATCCATCGGCCCTCTGCTTCACCGCGGTCCTGCCCTCGGGGCCGGACGTGCCCTCCGAGTCGCAACTGCTCGAGGTTGGCCTCCAGGCTTTCGCCGTCACCGCCGAGAAGGAGGAAGAGCGTGCACGAGCCACGACCCTCCTCTCCACACTTCCGTCACCCGGCAAGGTGACAGAAACCACCCTTCACGAAGCCAGCGGCGTGACAAGCGCGTGGCTGTCCAACAACATACGCGTGCATCATCGGTTCATGGATGAACGCAAGAACCAGGCCACGGTGCGCATCGGTCTGGTAGGCGGCGACATCTTCGAGGACGCCTCCAACCGCGGCATTACTCAGGCCGCACAACTCGCCTTCGGACGCAGCAAGGCGACCAGGAGACTTTCCTCCACCGACATTTCCGACCTGATGGCCGGTAAAAAAGTCAACGTCGGGGGGGGCGGCATGGGCGGCGGAGGGCGCGGCGGGCGAGGAGGCGGTGGCGGCATCGGGGGCGATCCGGACACTGTCTCCCTGTCCGTTTCCGGAAGTCCCGACGAACTGGAGACCGGATTCCAACTCGCGTACCTGCTCCTGACCGAGCCTCGCATCGAGCCGGCGGCGTTCTCGCAGATGCAGACGATGATGAGAACCATGCTCACGGAGATGACCAAGAACCCCATGATGATGGGCATGCGACTCTCGATGACAGCGCCTTACCCGGACGATGAACCCCGAACACGGATCCCCACCCCCGAACAGATCGATTCACTCACGGTCGATAAAGCCCAGGCCTGGCTCGACCGGATGGTGGCATCGGCACCCATCGAAGTTGCCATCGTCGGTGATATCAGCCGGGATCGCGCGCTGGAACTAGCCGCAAAGTATCTGGGTGCCCTGCCCGGGCGTGAGCGTGTGTCCTCCGACCTGTACAAGAAGGAGCGGACCATCGCACGACCGAAAGGACCGCGCACGGTCGAAGAGACCATCGATACCGCCACGCCGCAATCCTTCGTGATGTGCGGTTTCTACGGGGCGGATGATCGGAACATCGACGATGTCCGTGCCCTCTCGATGGCGGCCAGGCTCCTTTCCACGCGCATGATCAAGGAAGTCCGTGAGGATGCGCAACTGGTCTACAGCATCGGGGCCAGTTCACGCCCCGGGACGGCGTACCCCGGTTTCGGCTTCTTCTCCGCGGGCGCACCGACCGACCCGGGCAAGGCCGCGGCACTCATCGACAAACTCCAATCGATGTTCGCGCGGTTCGCCGCCGAAGGTCCGAGCCAGGATGAACTCGACATCGCCAAGAAGCAGATGGCCAACACACTGGACGAAACCATGAAAGACCCATCCTTCTGGATGGGACGCCTTGACATGATGACCTACCGCGGCAACTCGCTCGATGATGCACTCGCCATGCCCGCGGCGTACCAGAACATGACCGCGGATCAGATTCGGGCCGTCTTCGCGAACTACTGCACCGATGCATCGCGCCTGGTGGTGCTTGTCAAGCCGAAGAGTGCCGCGACTGAGAACGCCGACTGAACTCCTCGCCTCGAAGTTTCATCAGCCCGTTCGCACCCGCGTGCGGCCCGGCTTTTTATGGAGGTTCGTGTGCGTATCGGTCGGATCGGACGTGTGGGACACGAGCGGCGTGAACCCGACCACTTTACCCTTGGCCGCGCCGATGAGGGCGGCGTATTCGCCTGGAACTCGCACCTCATCTCGACCGACCTCGCAAGGTGCCTGAGTTGCGCGCAAGCCATGCTCTTGTGAAAGCGTGCTGACGATGCACTGTCCCTGACAACGCGCCGCGGCCACGGGCTTGCCTAACGCGATGCGCCGGGTGTGACGCACCAGGCTCACTTCGTCTGTTCGGACATCGAGGTGCGGCCCCCCGTCGAAAGGATCAACGAACCCGCGATAGGCGAACCCCAGGCTTTCGAGCAGCCGCCTCGCGGGCAGAGTCTCTCGACCCACGACCCCCACAGCGTTCTGCACCTCCAGCGGCATAAGCGAAAGGTAGATTTCCTCCTTGGGAAGCAGTTCCGAAATGAACGCCCGGTTGTGCTGGCAGAAGCGATCCGCCTCGGCGAACTTCACCGGGACGAACTTGCGTCCGAACGCATCCCAGAATGGATTGTCCCCCTCGGCGGAGACAGGCCCCATCATCTCGGCGATGATCCGATCGGCGAAGACGTTGCGGTAGAGACCGATGAAATGGAAACGAACGAACGCGAGAAAGCGCCCCGGCCGCTCGGCATGCCCGCGATAACTGGGCTGGATGATGAGTCCGCCGATCTCAGTCGGACCTGTTTCATCGGCGTACAACTGTCCTACGGTGTGGGTCGTGCCGAACCGAAGCGAAGGGCTGTAATGCTTCTTCTCCGACAACCGGAATGACCAGTTCGGGTTCCCCGGCCCTCCCTGGTGCGCTCGAACCTGTGATGTTCCGATCACACCACCGTGGGTCGCGTCTTCCAGACTGAACATGAAAAAGTCACTGTCGTGCTCCATGCCTGAATAACCACGGATCTCACCCGCGGCTTTCCGGCTCTTGGACTTCGGCTGTTGAGTGTCTCCCGTGAGTTTGCGGAAGCAGCGGGCTGAATGATCCACCTTCTCCAGGATCAGCTGCTCGGAGGGCGGCAGGTTGATGAAGTAGACCATCTTCGCCATCTTGACGAGGGTCGAAGCATCCTCGGGCTTGGACTGGCGAATGAGAAACACGCAAACTCCGTATCTCGAACACTCAGTTTGATGACAAACTGATCGTGGTTTCACACTTTCCGATTCTACACCACAGTTATCTCACCTTCGGCTTTTGAGTACGAAACCAGATGTTTTCGTATTGTGTTTGAATCCGTGTTCGTTATATGTAAGATATTTAATCCGTATATTTTACGAACCAATCAGTATTCACTCGCAGAAATCTATTCTGATTGTACCTCTCCGGCTAAGACTCTCAGGCCCGAGGTCTCCACCGTCACCGTGACTTCTGCATGGGCTGACCATCTTCGGTCAGATGAGATAACGGTCCAGCCATCTTCGAGCGTGATGCACTCGGGCGGCAAGAAGCCTTCCACCACTATCGGTTCGATCGTGAAGACGGTTCCCGGCCGCAACTCAAAGTCGAAGTGTGAACGAGGATCATATGAAACTGTCGGAGACTCATGGAGTATTCGACCAATTCCATGCCCTGTGTATTCGACAAGCAGGCAGCAGCCCATGGCCGCCGCGGCGTGACGACCCGCGGAGGCGCAGGAGGACCAGCGTCCACCCACGTGCGCCGCTCGCATCGTCTCGGCGATAACGACGTTTGTCGCGTTGCGCAGCGCGGTACCTCGCTGCGAAGGTGGCGAGCCGACGGCGATGGCGCGTGCGGCATCAACACACCACCCTTCCGGACCGGAAGGAAACCGCACCGCACAATCAATGGACACCACATCGCCCTCGCGGATGATTCGTCGGCGTGGGAGTGAATGCACCAGTTCCTCGTTGACACTGATGCAGCACACCTGCCCGTATGGACCTGACGCTCCAAGCACGGACGACAGGATCGGTTCCGCACCGGCACGGGAGATCGCACCCTCCATCACGCGAGCGATGTCGAGCGTGGTCGTTCCTGCACGGCACGCCGATACTCCAAGTGCGAGCACGCCATCAAGCACGCGGCCCGCTCGGGCAACCGCTTCAATCTCGGCGCAGGTTCGTAGCGGGATGGACATGGGAAACCCCGCCGACCCGGCATCAACAACCCGGTCTCATCAGCCGCGCGGCCCACGCATGCGCGGGCCGCTGTCGTCTCCGCCCGCCCCACCGAGGAACCCGGCGTAGTTTCGCATGAGCAGGTTGGCCTCGACACGTTGCAGGAAGTCCATCGTGACCGAGACCACGATGAGCAGCCCCGTGCCGCCGAGGAACTGTGTCACGGCGTAATCGATATTCATGGACTTGTTCACCACCGCCGGCAACACCGCGATGATCGACAGGAAACCCGCGCCCACATAGGTGATGCGGACCATGACCGTCTCGAGATACTCCGCCGTGCGGGGCCCGGGCCGAAGACCCGGGATGAAGGATCCATGTTCCTTGAGTTGCTTGCTCATCTCCTCCGGATTGAACTGGACGGTGATCCAGAAATACGAGAAGATGTAGACCATGGCGATGTACACGACAATGTACGGAAACTCGCCGGGGTGGAACGAATCATTGAAAAATCGCGTCAGCCCTACGTACCAGGGGAATGACCCGTCGGTGGCGATCCCCTGCGCCGCGGCGGCCTGTTCACGTGCAAGCGCGACATTCCTCGTCCACTCCGAGAGTGTCCCGAAGAGCAGCGACGGGAACATCATCAGCGAACTGGCGAAAATGATGGGCATGACGCCGCCGTGGTTGATCCGCAGGGGCAGGTAGGACCGCTGCCCGCCGAAGACCTTCCGGCCCCGCGTGTGCTTGGCCTGCTGCACAGGGATGCGTCGCTGAGCGACGGTCATAAGGACAGCGCCCGAGATGACGATGGTGAACCCGGCAACAAGCAGGATGATGCCCATCCAACCGATCTTTTTGCTGTCGGCGGGGTCGAAGTTGTTGTAGAGCGACGTGATCGCTCCCGGCATCCCGGAGAGGATCCCCGCCATGATGATCATCGAAGCGCCGCTGCCGATGCCGTGCTTGTCGATCTGCTCGCCAAGCCACATCAGGAACACGGTGCCAGCCGTCAACGCGCACGAGGCCATGACCCACCAGATCGGGTTCTCAACCCACTGCGGGTACACCAGACCCTGCTTGGCAACGAACCCCAGCCAGCCGATACCCTGCACGAAACAGAGGACGACCGTGGCGTACCGCGTGTACTCCATGATTTTCTGGCGGCCGGTGGGGCCTTCTTCCTGCAACTTTTTGAGTTGCGGCAGCACCGTGGCGAGGAGTTGAAAGATGATCCCGGCCGTGATGTAGGGCATGATCCCCAGACCGAAAATGGTCGATTGCGAGAGCGAACCGCCGGAGAAAATCGAAACAAAGGTGGCGAGTTTGCCCAGTGTGCTGCCCTCGGAGCCGGCCTGGTTGAAAATCTTCGCCAACTGCGCGGCATCGATGCCCGGCAGCGGGATCCAGTGTCCGATTCGAAAGACCACCAGCATACCCAACGTGAACAACACCTTGTTCCGCAGTTCCGGCACTCTGAAGACGTTGAGCAACGTCTGGATCATCGAGGGGTTCCTTGCAGTTCCTGAAACAACGGGCGTGAATGAGATGGGGCCGCGGGCCCGTCGTCTCGCTCACGCCCGTTCATTGTCAACGGAGAGTTAACTGTAGGGGCACTCGGTTACTCCGCGGGCGCGGGAGCCGGCGCGGGCTTTTTGCCCTTGCCGCCGCGGTTGAGTTTCTTTGTGAGATTCTTGGGCTTGACTTTGGTCTCGGGCACGTTCGGATCCACGCCCCTGACCTTGTCGCGTCGGGTGCCTATTTCGTGCACTTTACCGCCCGCATCCTCGATCATCTTGCGGGCAGATGCGGAGACGCGGGATGCCGTCACGCTGAGTTTGACCTTGAGGCCCGACTGCCCCTTGCCGAGGCTGCCGAGCACCTTGAGATCGCGGCTGCCATCTCGGACCAGGCCCGCGGCGATGAGCGAATCCCGGTTGACCTCGCCACCCGACTTGAATGAGGGATGCGCGATGATGTCCCCGACGTTCACGGTCCAGAACTTCACCTTGAACTGTGCGTTGGTGAAGCCGAACTTCGGCAAACGGCGGAAATAGGGCATCTGCCCGCCCTCGAAGGAGCGTTTGGCCGTGTATCCGGATCGGCTGCTCGCGCCCTTCTGGCCGCGGCCCGACTGCTTGCCGTGGCCGGACCCCTCGCCTCGACCGACACGCTTGCGCTTCTTGTTGGGGCCCGCGAGGGCGGTGATGTCATGGATCATCATGGCTTGTTGCTCCGACTGGGTGCTGGTGCCGCCCGACTCGGGCGTTGATGTGCGTGGTGTGGCTGATCTTCAAACTCAAGACTGTGGAGCCGCCGGTGCCGCGGGTGCAGAACCGCCCGCCGGAGCGTCTTCCTGCCTGCCTCGTCCGCCGCGACGACCGCCGCCGGGTCCGCCCCGACCACCCCGACCCTTGCCGCGGCCGTCATCGACGGTGTTCACCGGGCCGCGAGCCTTGTCTTTCGACGAGGAGGTGGTGGGCATGAATCGCTTCCCTCGTTCGATCTTCGCTTCGATGTCAGAGAGTCCCAGATCCTGCCCCCGGACAGCGCCGATGGCCCCACCCATGCGGAGTTTCTCCAGGCCGTCGAAGACAGCCTTGACGATGTTGCGCTTGTTGGTCGAGCCGTAGCACTTGGAGAGACAGTCGGTGATGCCCGCCTTTTCGAGGATCGTGCGAACGGTACCGCCCGCGACGACGCCGGTGCCGGGAGCGGCGGGTATCAATCGCACTTTGCTCGCGGAGAACTTGCCTTCCACTTCGTGGGGGATGGTGTTGCCCAGCAGCGGGATCGACATCATCGAACGCTTGGCGTATTTCTCCGCCTTCTCGATCGCGGTGGGTACTTCGTTGGACTTTCCGTAGCCGAAGCCCACGCTTCCCCGACGATCGCCCACGATCACCAGCGCACCGAAAGAAAAGCGGCGTCCACCTTTGACCGTGGTGGAGGTGCGGTCCACGCCGATGTTGGCCGACTCGATGTGGCCGGACTCTTCCTGGAACTCCTGGGTCTTCGACTTGGTCTGCATCTGGCTCATGGTGTGGTCCGAGGGGCGTGTACCGGGTGGTGTGCTGGGTGTGTGATGAATCAGAACTGGAGGCCGGCCTTGCGGGCCGCATCGGCCAGGGCCTTCACGCGACCGTGGAACTTGAAGCCGCCGCGGTCAAAGACAACGGCGGTGATGCCCTTGGCCTTGGCCTTCTCGGCGAGCGATTCGCCGACCTTCGCGGCGGCGGCCGCGTTGCCGGTCTTGGCAAGCCCCAATCCCTTGGTCGCCGTAGAGGCGGCGACCAGGGTGGTGCCCTCCAGATCGTTGATGATCTGGGCGTACATGTGGTTGAGAGACTTATAAATCGCCAGCCGCGGGCGGGTTCCCGTTCCGGAGATGCGCTTGCGGATGCCGATGCGTCGGCGGTCGCGGCGGGTGGCTTTTCCTACATTCTTGTCCATGACTGTGTCTCGCTTGCTGTGCGGGCCTCGCCCGCCGTGAATCACGCGCCGAACTGCTTGCCCTGCTTGCGCTTGATGACTTCCTCAACGTATTTGACACCCTTGCCGTTGTAGGGCTCAGGCTTGCGGTGAGAGCGCATCGCCGCGGCGAACTGGCCAACGGTCTGCTTGTCCGGCCCGCTCACGCTGACGATCTGCTTGTCCACCTTGACGGTCAGGCCCGTCGGGATGGGCATCAGGATGGCGTTGGCGAAGCCCAAGGTCATCTTCAGGTCCTTGCCGGCGAGGGCCGCCGTCCAACCGACACCGACCACTTCCAGTTTCTTCTCGTACCCGTTGGTCACGCCCTGGATCATGTTCCTGATGTGAGCGCGGGTTGTGCCCCAGTGAGCGTTGGCCTGCTTGTCCTGGGCGGAGTACCCGTCGGCCAGTGTTACTGCCACACTGCGGTCTGCTTCGGTCCATGTGACCCGGACGTGCTGCGGAACCATGAGCGAGAGTTTGCCTTTGGCCCCCTCGATGTTGACGGCGCCATCCTTGACGGCGACCTTGACGCCGGCGGGGACGGTGAGGGTTTTTTTCCCGATGCGTGACATACGTCGTGTTCTCCTTCGCGTGCGGCTCTCGGGTGCTGTTGTCCCGGCTTCCGCGAGTGTGTATCCGAGGGTTTGGGGGTGGTGTTTACTGGATGGTGCAGAGCAGTTCGCCGCCGACGCGCTCTTGCCGCGCCTTGCGATCCGACAGGACGCCCTTGGGAGTGCTCACGATGCAGATACCCAGGCCCTGGATGGGACGGGGAAGATCGTCGACGCCCCGGTAGACTCGCCGGCCGGGCTTGCTCTCGCGATGCAACTGGTGGAGAGCGCACTCGCCTGTCTGGCTGTACTTGACGCGGATGTTGATGCTCCCGCCGCGGCCGTCCTCGGCGATATCGAAGCCCTCGATGTAGCCCTCATCGCGCAGGACGGCGGCGATGCCGCGGCAGACTTTGCTGTTAACGCAAGTCACCGTCTTCGCCTTGTTCCGCACGCCGTTGCGGATCCGCGTGAGCATGTCCGAGATTGGGTCGCCGATGGCCATCTGTGGTCCTCGTGTCTAATGAATGTGCCGCCATGAAAGGCGCGTGTTCGGTGTGCCGTTAGGGGAGAAACTCGGGGTGAACTACCAACTCGCCTTGCGCATGCCCGGGATCTTGCCTTCGAGCGCGAGTTTCCGCAGCATGATGCGGCTGATTCGGAACTTGCGGTACACGCCGCGGGGGCGGCCTGTCAGTTGGCATCGCCGCACGATGCGGCTGCTGAACTTCGGCTTGCGGTTGCTCTTGGCTGTCTGGGCTTTGGTGGCCATCGCGGGTTCCTCGCGGGTGAGTCTGGGTTACTTCTGATCGGGCTTGCGGAAAGGCATCCCGAGTTGTTCGAGCACGAACTTGCTGAGTTTGGGGTTGGAGTTGCGGAAGCAGACGTTGATGTTCATGCCGTGGGTAAACTGGGCCTCGGCCATGTTGATCTCGGGGAAGACACCCTGCTCGGTCAGCCCCATGGCGTAGTTGCCCTGCTTGTCGAAGGCCTTGTCGGGCAGACCCCGGAAGTCCTTGATGCGGGGCGTGGCGAGGTTGATGAGCCGGTCGAGGAAGTGCCACATGCGGTCGCGCCGCATCGTGACCATCGCGGCCGTCTCCAGGCCTTCGCGCACCTTGAAGTTCGACACGCTCTTCTTGGCCTTGAGTACCACGGGCTTCTGTCCCGTCACCTTGTTGATGGTGTCGAGCACCTGGCCGCGCACGTGCGGAGGAATCTTGGCCCCCTCCAGGTGACGACCCATGTTGACGTTCACCACGATCTTGTCGATTCGGGGCTGCGCCATCGGGTTCTTGAGTCCGAACTGCTCGCCGAGTTTGGCCCTCACGCTCTGGTCGTACTGGACCTGCAGGCGGGGCGGAACGCGGGGACCGGAATCCGCCTCGGCCGCCTCGTGCTGGACCGGACTCTTCTTCGCGCCGCCGGGGCCGCCGCGCTTGGCGTCCTTGCCGCCTTCCTTCGCGGGGCCTTTGCCCTCGGGCTTGCCGCCCTTCTGCTGCTTGTTCTGGTCTTCTTTGGACATGGTGTGCCTTTACTGGCGTGGGTGGGTGGCGGGGGTTACTTCTTCGAACGGGGCCCGTGAACGACTCCCAGGACCTTCAGGTCCTTGCCGCCCTTGCGGGCGATGCGGACCTTGCTGCCGTCGGGTTCGATGCGGAAGCCGACGCGGACGGGCTTGCCGTCGACCACAGGGCTGACCTTGCTCATGGGGACTGGGGCTTCCTTCGTGATGATGGAGCCCTGCGGGTTCAGACGGTTGGGTCGAACATGCTTTGTACGCAGGTTCAGGCCCTTGATGATGACGGCGTTGGTCTTGGTGATAACGCGGATGACTTCGCCCACAGCGCCCTTCTGAGCGCCCGAGCGGATCATGACGGTATCACCTTTGCGAACGTGTGCTGGCATGTGCGAGTCCCAAACCGATGGAGCGTTGAATCGAAATTCCGATCGTCGAAACGTGTTGCCCGACGCCTTGTACCTCAGCGGCCCTAGATCACTTCCGAAGCGAGTGAAACAATTTTCATGTAGTTCTTGTCGCGTAGTTCACGGGCGACTGGCCCGAAGATGCGTGTGCCCTTGGGGTTGCCGTCGTCCTGGATGAGGACCACGGCGTTGCTGTCGAACTTGACATAACTCCCGTCGGCACGCCTGGTGGCCTTGGTGGTGCGTACCACGACGGCCTTGTGCTTGTCGCCGGGCTTGACGTCGGCCCCGGCGAGGGCACGCTTGATCGACACGAAGACACGGTCGCCGACGTTCGCCACGCGGCGGGTGAACCTGCCCGTGCCGGTCGAGCCGCCGTAGACGCGGATGACATAGGCGATCTTCGCCCCCGAGTTGTCCGCGACTTCGCAGCGTGTTTCTTGTTGCAGCATGGTCTACTCCGATCTCTGACTGTCGGCCGCGTCGGATGGCGACGGGCCGCAGGAACGTTACTGGCCGATCTCCTTCGCCGACTTCACCGCGGTTGCCTGCTCGTTGCGGCGCTCCACGACCTTCACCAATGTCCACCGCTTGGAACGGCTGAGCGGCCGGCAGGGCGCGACCTCGACAACGTCGCCAAGACGGGATTCGTTCTTCTCGTCGTGGACATGCAGGATCGTCCGTTGACGCACGAACTTGCCGTACTTGGGGTGCTGGGTCAGGTAGTTGACGACGACTCGGCGCGTCTGCGGACGACCGTCGGACTCCACGACCCCGGTGCGGGTGCCGCTGAGGCCGCCGGCCACCTTGACCGCTTTCTTCTTCTTGACTTTCACTGCCATGGGTGTGTTCCTCTTCGAGCGGATCGGGCGGGGTGGTGGGACGAACTCAACGGGCGACAGCGCGGCGGCGCTGCTCGCCGAGCATGCGGGCGATGTCCTTGCGGAGTTTGCCGAACTTGCTCGTATCTTCAACCTTCTCGGTTACTGTCTGACTCCGGAGGTCGAAGAGGTCGTTGCGCACCCGGGCCAACTCCTGCTTCAACTCGTCGTCCTTCATTTTCCGAACTTCTTCGCCGGTCATCGGTCGCACTCCATCATCAGTCGGCCTTCCGGGTGTCCGGGAGGCCGAGGGTTCTTCAACTTACACGCGGACGCGCCGGCCGACAAAGCGGCAACGCACGGGCATCTTCATCGCGGCACGCAACAAAGCCAGCTTCGCCGTCGGCTCGGGCACGCCGGCGATCTCAAAGAGCATCGTGCCCGGCTTCACACGGGCGGCCCAGTACTCGACCTCGGCCTTGCCGGTGCCCATTCGGGTCTCCAGCGGCTTCTTGCTGATGGGCTTGTCGGGGAATACGCGGATGAACAGCTTCCCCTCTCGCTTCATGTAGTGCTGACTGGCGATGCGGCCGGCGTCGAGCACCTGCCCGCTGATCCAGGCACCCTCGAGCGCCTGAAGGCCGTAATCGCCGTAGGCGACGTAGTTTCCCTTCGTCGCCTTGCGGTCACGGACCCGCCGCTGCTCCTTGCGGTACTTCACTCTTTTGGGCATCAGCGCCATACGTCGTACTCCCGAAAACCGATCCGATCAATCAATCCAACCGACATGAATCCCGCCCGCTCAACAACCTCTCAGGAGGTCGTACGGGCACTCACCTTTCATCACTTGCGGCCACGGGCCCGGGCCCGACCGCCCGCCGCGTTGGACGTGTTCTCATCCTCGGCGGTGCTGTACATTCCCTTGTAGACCCAGACCTTGCAGCCGATGGAGCCGTACGTGGTGTAGGCCTCGGCGGTGCCGTACTCGACCTGCGCCTGCAGTGTCGAGAGGGGCAGGCTGCCCAGACGAACATCGAGCGTCCTGCTCATCTCGGCCCCGCCCAGACGGCCGCTGATCTTGATCTTCACGCCCTTGGCCCCGGCGGTCATCGCGGCGTCGCACTTCATCTTGACCACGCGCCGGAAACTGGCCCGCTTGACGAGTTGCTCGCAGACGCTCTCGGCGATGAGTTTGGGGTCCACATCGGCGTTGCGGATCTCGATGATCGAGATGGCCACTTTGCGGCCCGTCATGTACTGGAGTTCTTCGGTCATCCGCTCGACCTCGGCGCCCTTGGGGCCGATGACCAAGCCCGGACGGGCCGTCTTGATGACCACCTTGAGTTCCTCGCGGGTGCGCTCGATGTGCACGTCCGAGACCGCGGCGTTTGGTGGGCGGCGGTTGAGGCGCTTGTCGAGCCACTTGCGGATCTTCTCGTCTTCAACGAGGAGTTCTCCGAAAAGGGCCTTGGGCGCGTACCAGCGGCTGCGGTGCGCTTCGGTGATGCCCAGGCGGAGTCCGAATGGATGTGTCTTCTGTCCCATGCGTGGTCGTCCTTTGCTTCCGGCCTCAGCCCTTCTTCGTCCGCTCCTCGACGGCAACGGTGATGTGCGAGAACATCTTGGTGATCGGGTGCGCCCGCCCGCGGTCCTTGGGCTGGAAGCGCTTCATCCGCGTTCCGGCATCGACCCGACTGTCACAGACGTAGAGCGTGGTCTCGTCCGCGTCGGCCTGCTGGGCGTCGGCGATCGCCGCCGTCAGCGCCTTCTTGATGTTGACGGCCGCACGCTTGGGCGTGAAGCCGAGCAGGTTCAAGGCCTGATCCACGTTCTTGCCGCGGATCAGGTCGGTCACCAGTTTGGCCTTGCGCGGGCTGCCCCGGTGGCCTCGCACCTGGCTCTGGAACGTGCAGATGTCCTTGGGGAAGACACCAAGCGCCTCGGCCATTTTCGCCGCGTGAACCGCCTTGCAGCGGGGATGGTCGTTCCCCCGCATCCAGTTGCGGATGGCGCTGGCGGCGGCGTCGGCTTTGAAGCCCTTGTCCGCGATTGAATCGGCCAGTTGCTCGGGGGTGGTGGCCGCCTTCTGCATCGCCTCGGTGAGTTTTTTGCCTGAGATTTTCACGGGTATTTCCTTCCGCCCCGCCGCCGGGGCCTGACTTCACCGGGCGATCAGCCCTTGGCTGCGCCGGCGGCGCCCTCGATGCCTTCCTTCTTATTGGTGTGGCCGCGGAATGTGCGGCTGATGCTGAACTCTCCGAGTTTGTGCCCGACCATGTCCTCGGTCACGAACACGGGCAGGAACTGCCTGCCGTTGTGCACGTTGAAGGTGTGGCCGACGAACTCGGGCACGATGGTGCAGCGGCGGGCCCAGGTCTTGATGGCTTCCTTCTTGCGCGTCTGATTGAGTTTCTCCACCTTGCGGTAGAGTTTCTCTTCGACGAACGGACCTTTCTTGAGGCTGCGTCCCATGGTGTGGTGAGTCCTGAGTGGTTTCCTGGTCTTGAACTGTGTGGTTGCCGGGTGTCCGATGCCGTGTCTTTAGTGCTTTTGTCCGTACCGCTTGCTCACGCGACGGCGGATGATGAGGTCTTTGCTCGCCTTGCGCGGGTTGCGGGTGTTGCCGCCCTTGGAGTGAACCCCGGTAGGACCGCACGGAGGTCGGTTGCCCTTGCTTCGGCCGCTGCCGCCGCCCAGCGGGTGGGCGTGGTGGCTTTTGGCGATGCCGCGGGTGATGGGTCGGATTCCCATCAACCGAGAGAGGCCGGCCTTGCCGAGTTGGCGAAGGCGGTGATCGGGGTTTCCGATCTGACCCACGGTGGCTCGGCAATCGATGGGAACGCGGCGCACCTCACCGCTGGGAAGAACGAGCGTCGCGTACTCGCCTTCCTTGTTGCTGAGTTTGGCGTACGAACCGGCGGATCGGCACATCTGGCCGCCTCCGCCCGGGAAGATCTCGACGCAATGAACATCCAGGCCTGTGGGGATGTCCCGCAGCCGCATGCAGTTGCCGACTGAAGGCTCGACCGGGCCGGTGGTCGAGGTCGAGATGACCATGCCGTCCTTGATCCCGTTGGGAGCGAGGATGTAGCGCTTCGTGCCGTCGGTGTACTTGATGAGAGCGATGTGGCACGAGCGATTGGGGTCGTATTCGATGCCGATGACGGTGCCGTCGATCCCGTCGCGGTCGCGCCGCTTGAAGTCGATGATCCGGTACATCTGCTTCACGCCGCCGCCGATGCCGCGGCTGGTGATCTTGCCGCTGTGGTTGCGCCCGCCGGTCTTCGGCTTGGGTGCGAGCAGCGACTTCTCCGGGGTCTTCTTCGTGACCTCGACGTGCATGTTGACCGACGCGTTGCGGCGGCCGGCACTGGTCTTCTTGTAAATGCGGATGGGCATGAGTTCGTTCCGTGAAGTGCTGTCAGTTGAATCGTTCTTCGGGTGCCTGTGCGATGTGGAGTGCCGTCCGATCCTCAGAACAGTTCGATCGAGTCATCCGCGTGGACACGGACCACGGCGGTCTTGGTGATGGCCCCGGCGGAGACACCGAAACGTGTCCGGCGACGCTTGGCCTTGCGCACCTGCGTGTTCACGCCGATGACGCGTACCTTGAAGATCGCCTGCACCGCGGCCTTGATCTGGTCCTTGCTCGCGCGGGGGTCCACGTCAAAGCAATACTGCTTGCTCTCCATCGAGCGGGTCGCTTTTTCGGACAGGCGGGGTTTGCGGAGAATGTATTCGTTGGCAACCGGGGCGCTCATTTACTTGCCCTCCTTCACGGCCGCGCGGCCCATCGGGTTGATCTTCGCCTGCTTGCCCGTCTGAGACGATGGGCCGTTGAGCCACGCCTCCAGGTCCGCGCGGGCGATGACCAGGTAGCGGTGGTTCAGCATGTTGAAGCAGTTGAGTTGGTCGCATCGGACCAGTGTGACGTCCTCGACATTGCGGCCCGAGCGGATCGCGTTGGTCAGGTCGCCCTGCATGGAAAGGGCGACCAGGGAGGAACGGTCTGCCTTGATCGCAGCGAGAAAGTCCTCGAACGCGCGAGTCTTGGGGGCGGCGAAAGAAAGTGAATCCACCACGCGCACCTCGTTGTCAACGAGTTTGGCCAGCAGCGCGTTGCGGTTGGCCTTGCGGCGCATTTTCTTGGGCATGTCGAGGTGATAGTCCTCGCGCTCCCGCTTCTTGCTGTGCCCGTGGCCGCCGCCCTTGAAAAGGTTCACCTTGCGGTCGCCGTGACGCGCGTTGCCGGTGCCTTTCTGCTTGTAGATCTTCTTGGTCGAGCCTTCGACCTCGTGACGGTTGCGAGTCCGGGCGGAGCCTTGCCGCAGGTTCGCGTGATACATCACGTACGCCTGCTTTACGAGCGCGGCGTTGACGGTGCCGCCCAGCGCGGCCTCATCGATCTTCATCTGGGCTATCTGAGAGCCCTGCATGTTGTAGACGGGGACATCCATTGTGTCGTTACCTCGCCCTGACGCCTGACGGGAGTTGCGCCGGACACATGCCGCCGCGCGTTCCCGCCGATTCCTCTTGCCTATCCGTCACCACCCCAATCTCCGGCCGTTGTTCGGAGGCCGTCGCGCGTAACGCGGCGGGGGGAGGGATCGGACTTGACTCGGCTGTCGTTTCCCGGTGTCTTTTGAGAACATCGGGGTTGTATGTCGCTGTTCGGTGGTTTCTTCTCGCCCGGCCTGTACCTGCCCGGACATTCCGACCTTCCGAACCCGCGGGGCTAGTGTTCTTCGCCCCGCGGAACATTCAACCGACTGACTGACCAAACCTTTACTGATCCGCGCGAGGCTCCAAGCCCCGTGCGGTATTGCTTACTTACTTTTTCTCCGCGACCTTTTTCGCCTTGCTCTTGTAGAGCCGGACAGAAGGACGAACTTCAACATACCCGTTCTTGCCGCCGGGGATCGGCCCCTTGACCAGGATCAAGTTCCGTTCGGCATCGATGCGAACGATATCGAGGTTACGAACTGTAACCTGCTCATCGCCCATGTGCCCGGCCATGCGCTTGCCTTTCTTCAGGCCGCCGCCGAAACCGCGGTTGGAACAGAGACCGCCGATCGAGCCGGGAGAACGGTGCTTGCGTTCCGTGCCGTGCGAAGCGAACATGCCCTTGAAGTTGTGACGCTTCATGACGCCGGCAAAGCCCTTACCTTTGCTGGTTCCGATGACGTCAACGTACATCTGACCATCCATGTCTTTGACCGTCAGCGTCTGGCCGAGTGAATAGTTGGACAAGTCCGCCGCGGAAACGCGGAACTCGCGGTGATGACGCTTGGGGGTGGTTCCCGCCTTCACGTCGTGCGCGATCATCGGGAGCGTGCTGTTCTTGGCCTTGATCTCGCCGAAACCGATCTGGACCGCTGCGTAGCCGTCCTTCTCGGGAGTGCGCAGTTGCGTGACTACGCACGGGCCGGCCTCGATCACCGTCACCGGCAAAGAGACACCGGCGTCCGTGTAGACGCGGGTCATGCCGATTTTCTTTCCCAGCAGTGAGCAGCCCATGAATCGTTCCTTCCAACCTGACTCAAACCCGTCCGATGAACCGAGCCTTGCCTACCTACCTATCCCGTTGCGACCTATCTCGTTCCGACCAAGCCATGCCGGGCCGAGTTTACTTAAGCCTTGATCCGCACGAAAACGCCGGCGGGCACCACGAGACGGTTAAGCGCCTCGACCGTACGGGCGTTTGGCTCGATGATGTCGATGATCCGCTTGTGCGTGCGGATCTCGAACTGTTCGCGGCTCTTCTTGTCGATGAAGGGCGAACGGAGCACCGTGTACCGCTCGACACGGGTGGGCAGCGGGATCGGCCCGGCCACCTTCGCGTTGGTGCGTTTGGCGTGGTCGACGATTTCCTTCGCGGAAGAATCGAGCGCCATGTGGTCGTAGGCCTCCATCCGAATTCTGATCTTGCCGCCTGTCATGTGGTGTTTCCGCTGCCTCGCAGTCAACCTAACTTCAGATCAACCGATCCGTCAGCCCGGCCGACCTTCGACCGACGCCCGACTCAACCTGCCAAAGAGCACCGCGACTGGCCGCGGCAATCCCCGCGCGCACAGGCACAGGGGGGGAAGGGTAGACGTTTGACCCGGCATGTCAAGTCCGATGGGTAGGTTTGATCCATCAGTGTGAGGTTTCAAAGAGTTGAGATATTTGAACCTCATATTGTTTGTATTATGATTTATATATCTAGTAATATAATAACAAAATATGTAACTGAATTACCCATTTTACGATCTGAGGAATGTTACCGACATGATTTCCACTCTTCACAAGGCTACAAACTCTCTAACGTTCTCAGGATGTTCAAGGTCTTATAACACAGTTGTCACTTATAGTCTCCATACTATCCAGTTTCACAAGTTTCGAGTGTTCGATCCGATGGTGCTAACGACAGGTCATGCACAGAGTCGCGGCGGGGTGTTGGATTCCGTTTCGATTGTGTTCGGCAGGCCAGGCTGGTCTCGCCGGAGCATGGAGTAGATAGAGAATCAGGTCGCCGGCGTGGTGTGGGACCCCGTTCTGGGGTTCACGTGTGGGCGGTCAAGGATGACGGTCTTCGTTCAGGAACGCCGGCTGCGCCTGGGGAGGTTGCAGTCGATGGTCAGTGATCGCATGGTCCCCGATTCCGGGGTCGGATGGTTCGAAAAGTTGTACGCTGAGACCCACGGCCCCGCGTTGGCCTATGCGCGTCGGCTGGTTGGTTCCGCGGATGCAGACGATGTGGTTCAGGATGCCTTTTTGCGCCTGGCCCGGTACCGGCCCGCGGGAGGCGAGGAAATCACCATCAAGTTCGTCATCGCCGTCGTCAAGAACGTAGCGATGAACTTCCTCAACCGACGAAACCGCGATACAACTCAGTCACGAAAGAGCCGCCACGACCGGCGCGAATACTCCGATGGCGAAGGACCCGGCCTGATGACGACCACGGGCTGGGCTCGCGAACAACTCGAATCTCTCCCGCCGAGCCACCGTGAGGCCTTTGTGCTGGTCGAGGTCCTGGGACTGTCTGAATCACAAGCGGGACTGGCCATGCACCTTTCTCGCCCGGTTGTAGGAGCGAAAAAACGCTGCGCCACCGAGGCTCTCCGTGACAAGGCTTGCCGTCTCATAGGTATGCGTTCTACTCGTGAGTCACGGACGAGCGTGTTCACGGATGATCGGTTAGCCCGTCACTCCGCGGCGTGAACCCCAGGACTTGCCGCCCGTTGATAAACACCGCAACGGCACGCCCTCGGACTTTTCTGCCGAGGAAAGGAGTGTTCCTGCTCCGTCCTTTCAGATCCTCCGCACGGATGGTCCAATCAACCGCGGGGTCGATCACCGTCAGGTCCGCGGGCCCACCGACACGGATCGACCCAAGGCCCAACACATCCAGACCGCATAACTTGGCGGGCTCGACGGTCAGCAGCGCGATCAGCCGCGGCCACGAGATCAACCCCGTTTCGATCAGGGCTTCCGTGTACAAAGGCAAAGCCGTTTCGAGGCCGATCAGTCCGAAGGGTGCTTCCTCAAAGGGCAAGGCCTTCTCGTCGGCGCAGTGCGGTGCGTGGTCCGTCGCGAGCACGGTGATCGTCCCATCCGCCACCCCCTGCCGAACGGCTTCGACATCGACGGCTTCCCTCAAGGGCGGATTGACCTTCGCCATCGTGTTGTAGTGATCACAGGCTTCGTGTGTCAGGAGCAGGTGGTGAGGCGCGGCCTCGGCGGTCACGGGCTGCCCCTCGGCCCTGGCCCGGCGCACGATCTCGACGCTCCCAGCGCTCGAGATATGCTGCACGTGATACCGGCAGCCGATACCCCGGTTCAGACGGATATCCCGCTCGATCATCACCTCTTCGGCGACCCGGGGCCACCCGCCGAGTCCCAATCGAAGCGAAACATCTCCAGCGTGCATCGCCGCGCCCCGCGTCAGCGTCGGTTCCTGGCAGTGCTGCATGAAGGCGCGGCCTGTCAGCCCCACCATGCTCAGCACGCGGCTCATCACCCCCGCGCTGGCGATGCCGTCACCATCATCCGAGAACCCGACCGAACCGGCACGCGCAAGGAGTTCGATCTCCGCCGGTTCTTCCCCTTTACGTCCCTTCGTCGCTGCGGCGACGGTGAACACGCGGCAGGAAGCCGTCTTGGCTGCTCGCGAAGCGATGAACTCGACCAACTCCGGCGAATCGAGCGCGGGTGTGGTGTTAGGCATGCAGCAGACTGTGGTAAACCCCCCCGCCACCGCCGCGGCGGAGCCAGTGGCCAGTGTCTCCTTGTGCTCACCCCCCGGCTCGCGCAGGTGGACGTGGGGGTCGATGAGGCCCGGAGCGATGACCTGATCTGTTGCGGTGATCACCCGGTCTACCCCGGAGCGGGAGAGATTCTTCCCGATGGCCGCGATGCACCCATCGCGGATGGCGATATCCGCGACCTTGTCGGTGCCAGAAGCCGGATCGATGACCCGTCCGCCGGTGAGAAGCACAGAAGCCATGGGGCAGAGCGTAGCGGCGGGAAAGGCGTACGAGAACGCACCACCGCTGGGATTCGGCCCGGGTAGAGCCTATCCTTTCTTTCCAATTGACCGCGGGGTATAGCGCAGCTTGGTTAGCGCGTCTGACTGGGGGTCAGAAGGTCGGCGGTTCGAATCCGCCTACCCCGACTTTGAATGCTCGATGGCCTCGGCAAATGCCGAGGCCATCGGTGTTAATGGAGTGGTTCAAACTCATCCTGTCATCATGGATTTTTGTGACCTGGTTTGAACTTCTGATCGCTCCACACCACTTCAGGCTCCTATCTCCCCGCCTTGCCGCAAGTCGTCCCCGCTGACCGCTGCGGAAGGGCAGAAAATTCCGACAGGCGTTTAGACTTGCTTTTTGCAAGTTTGCACCATACAATCGCTTTGATGAGTGAAGCCGTATTGCATCCCAGACTCGCGCCGCCCGGCGCCGGCATTCCAGCGATCGAGCGATTTGTCGGCGGAAGCTTTCTAACGCTCCGTCGCCTGCTCGGTACACCTTCAAAACTCACCGCTCAGTTTGAGCGTGAAAGGCGGACTATCGCGAGCCTGCGCTCCGGGCGGGACGCGAGCGCACTCGGAACCCGGGTGCTCATCGCGCGCCTCAGGGGGCTCGAGGACAGCAGCCGCTTCTGGTCAGTCTGGATGACGCTTGACCACCTCCGGATCGTCAATGACAATATCACGGGCGTGATCGGCGAACTCACCCAAGGCCGCGTTCCCGATGGAAGCGCGAGCACCGCCGCGGTCAAGCCAAGCGAGCACGTCGGGGGTGAAGTCGTCACGGCATATGAAGCGTCATGTGATCGCTTGGTCCGGGCAATCGCTTCGAAAACCATGCTCCGAACGGAACTGCGGTACGCCCATCCGTGGTTCGGCCCGCTCGATGCGTTCGGTTGGTACGCCATGTCCGCGATGCACATGGGCATCCATCGTGTGCAGATCGAACGCATACTGCGCGGCGCGAGCGGGAGCTAGGCATGACTTCATTCCGAGGGTTCGGTTCAAAGTTCGGCTGCGCGTCGGCCCTCGCTACGACCGTGTTGATCGTGTTTCTGGTAAGCAGTTGCCGAGTTGGGTATTCCTTCCGTGGCCCCGGGTATGATGCCGACCGAGGGGTGGTTCACCAGGACGCGCAGAGGCAAGTCTTTGTCGCGGTCACCCGCGGTGACCTCGAGGCCGGCAGCCAAAGCGAGTTTGCAAACGAGCTACGTGCTGTCATGGACAGCATGAGCGAACATGACGGGCTGGTTGGTTACTCCGTGCGCAAAGAGCTGTTCGGCTCGCGCGTGTGGACGATGTCGGTCTGGATTGATCGTGCTTCTATGGAACGGTTCGTACACTCAGCCGCACACCGCAGGGCGATGGCGTCGGGCACTATTGCCCGCGGGTCTTTCATCACCGCAGCTGCGGTGATGAATACAAGCTCGACCCCGCCCGGTTGGGCTGAGGCCGGGCGAATGCTCGAAAGCCGGGCTCGTCAGGAGTGACCATGCCCCGAAAGCGTCAGCAACGACGATCCGTCTGCCCAGTCGCTTGCACCCTCGATGTGCTGGGGGACAAGTGGACGCTGCTCGTCATCCGTGACCTCCTGTGCGGGCGGTCTACTTTCCAAGAGTTCCTCGAATCACCCGAGGGGATCGCCACCAACATCCTGACTGATCGCCTCGAGCGGCTTGTGGGAAGCGGGCTGGTGCAGACTGTTCCTTCGACGGTGCGATCGGATCGTCACACCTACCGGCTGACCGACCGGGGCCGTGCCCTGACGCCGGTCCTGGAGGCGATCCGAGACTGGGGTCTCGCTCACATCCCCGGCACTCGGGCCCGCCTGAAGCCTCCGGCAGCGGAGGCTTGACCGCGTGGGAAATCACTACGTGTCCTCGGCCTGACACACCGCTCCATGTTCTGAAACCGCCTTCGCGCTGAGCACATGGCGTATTCTGGGATCCTGCACCCGCACGCCCGCCAAGAAGAGGTCTCTTGGTGTTCTGTCACCCCGACTTTGAGCATCCATCGACCTCGGCCAGGGCCGAGGTCTGCTGTGTGTGTGTTTCGGTCTGCAGAAGTGTCGTGCCCGGAGCATCGTGTCTCGCGGCAGGATCGATCACCGAGCGGTCATCACCGTCAGATTTCTACGAACCACATGACCAACCGTGCAATCGCTGGGGAGTAAAACTCCGGACCCAAACAGGCCCGCGGTGATGTTGAAGTTGTACTGGCGAACCAGGCCCCCTATCAACTCCGCTGAATGATGTTGCTTCGCGCTCCGTGAGATGCCGCGCGTCTGCTTCTTGACCGCACCACGTTGCCCGAGGACTCAAGCATCCACAGTCACCGATCTTGGCCGGCCCCTTGAGTGAGGTATCGGACATGCCTCACACGTCATCACCCGCCGTGTGAGGCGCCGGGCACGAGAGGCTCTTGCTGTACATCCCCGACCGATCGAAGCAGCACGGCCGACGCTTCCCCTTCGCCAGCATGTCGCACGCCGTCACGATCCGCCGGACACGGGTCTCGGCCTGTTTGGGCGACACGATCCAGTGAATAAAGTCACGCCGCGCGGCGGGAGTGATGTCCTTCCATGCCTCCCGTACCCCGGCCGATGCGGCTGCGAGAGCCTTGCGAAAGTCCGGGGGCACTTTCGGCTCCGGCTCCCGTGTGAGGGGTGAAACCTCCACCGACACCGAGTCGCCGGGCTTTGCTCCCGCGGCTCTTCGCAGTCTGTCACTCACCTTCAGCCAATGCCCACCGCGGCCGTCCGGCTCCAGCGTTTCCTGAAAGGCTGTGCTGTTGAGCACTCCGACGATCGAGACTTGACCGCGTGAATGGAGTAGGCGGCTTGCCTTCATTGGGAGCGCCAGGAAAGTCCAGTTCCCGGCCCGAGTCCTGGCCCCGACCGATCTCGCCGGGGAACTCGTACCGGGCTTGGCCTCTGGCTCTTCTCGCGGCGAGTGGAGTGTTGCGGTGAAGCGAATGGGTACATGAGCCGAGGCTGCGCTCCGTCTTTCGGATGACGCCGTCGAACTCTTCTTGGTCATAATTCGATGGTACGCGCCGGGATGTACGTTTGCGGACCGCACCGTCGAAGTCGGCCCCGGATGACGTCACGAAAGAACGCGGGCGTGCGCTATCGCACGCCGGAACACGAATGATGATTCACGCGTGTATCGGCCCGGCCGGTGCGATCCCGTGGGGCGCGGATCGCACGGTGCAACGCCTGCTCCAGCGCGAACACTTCCGCATCAACCCAAGGACTTCGGCTTGCGCGGCGCGGCCATGATCAATCCCCCGATCAGAACAGCCGCCGCACCGCCGAGAGGGTTGAAGATCGCGATCCACGCAGGCTCGCGACCCACTTCCAGAAACTGCATGGTGGTCATCTCGGGATCTCGCACGCCCGTCGGCTCGGGCTTCTGGAGAGTGATATACGCCGAGATCAGGCCCAGCACCAGGACCACACAGGCCAGCGCGATCACGGGTTTGCCTCCCCTGCCGATCCTGGCGCACAGCCACCCGCCGAAAAGTCCGCACAGAACGGTGATCGCGGGCGCGGCGATCGTGATAAGCCAGTTGCCCTTGAAACTCCCCGGCTCGAGGAGTCGATTCGGGCCCAGACCGAACCACATCCCCATGAACAACACCAAGATGAGAACGAACATGACAAGATACGACACGATGACCGCGAGAATCGACCTGAGCATGATTCAGCCCTTTGAATAGTGCGTAGTTCCGCAGTACAACTGATGACGAGTGCACTGATTGAAGAACGCCGAGTATATCGCGGCGGCTACCTCGCAAGCACCGAGTTTCAACCTCACGCCGGCCCGCCCTCATCACATTTCCATTGCCGGCCTCGATGATCGTCCGCAGCGGCACCCGCGTGATGCGTGGACACACCATCAAACCTTGTACCCGGATCCTCGACGACCGGAGTCTCTCTATACTCTCGCCGGTATCCATTCCAGGCCTTCGCCCACACACTGGACCCTTCCATGCGCCATACCCAGAACGAACTCGTTATCAAATCCGGCATCCTGACCCGTCGTGGCTTGCTCTCCGCGGCCGCCCTCGCGTGCTCCATGCTTGTCGGATTGTCCGCTTGCGAACGCAAGGAGGCACCCGGAGCATCGGGCAACGCCGCCGGATCGGCCCAGGCCGCCGGCGACGAGTGGGTCATCGGTCACTACGGATCACTCACTGGTGCCCAGGCCACGTTCGGCCGATCCACCGACAACGGCATCAAACTCGCCGTGGAGGAGGCCAACAAGGCGGGCGGAGTGACATTCGGCGGCGTCAAAAAGAAAATCCGCCTCGTGAGCGACGACACCGAGAGCAAGGCCGAGAAGGCCGGCGCGGTGGTCACGAAACTGATCACCAAGGACAAGGTCATCTGCCTGCTCGGAGAGGTCGCCAGCAAGGTCTCCCTCGCCGGGGCCGATGTCGCCCAGCCGATGGGCGTGCCGATGATCACTCCCAGCAGCACCAACCCGGACGTGACAAAGAAAGGTGACATGATCTTCCGCGTCTGCTTCATCGACCCCTTCCAGGGGCAGGTGTGCGCCAAGTTCGCCCGCGAAGAACTGAAGGTCACCAACGCCGCGGTGCTCTTTGACCAGGCCGGTGCCTATTCCGTGGGCCTCAAGGACGAGTTCGTGGCCAACTTCAAGAAAATGGGTGGCAAGATCGTCAGCGAACAGGCTTACAACGAGGGCGACAGTGATTTCAACGCGCAGCTCACCCGCATCCGCGAGGCCAAGCCCGAACTCCTCTTCATCCCCGGCTACTACACCGATGTGGCCAACATCGCGCGGCAGGCACGCAAACTCGGCATGACCATGCCGCTGCTCGGCGGAGACGGTTGGGACAGCGAGGATCTCGCCAAGAACGGCGGCGATGCCGTCGAAGGCGCCTATTACTCCAATCACTACGCCCCCGACCAGCCCAGCCCAGAAATTGAAGAGTTCGTCACCAAGTACAAGTCGGCATTCGGTTCAGTCCCCGATGGTCTTGCCGCGCTGGGCTACGACGCCGCGAAGATCCTTTTCGATGCAATGGAACGATCGCCAAACCCGACCAGGAAAGACCTGCGGGACGCGATCGCCGCCACGAAGAACCAGAAATGCGTTACCGGCACCATCAGCCTGAACGACGATCGAGATGCCGTCAAGTCCGCCGTGATCGTACAGATGAAAGGCGGCAAACCAGTTTTCCGTGCATCGATTGCACCTTAGCAACGGAACTTGTTTGCAGTTTGTAAGCAGTCGATTTATTTCTGCTTCTTAATTTTGGGTTGATGTCCAACCCAGCAAAAACTCCCGGTAATCAGTGCGGGCGAGTTGGTTTTTACATCGTCGGCGTTCGCCGCGGTATCGATTCGCTCTGATTCTGACCACGCTTCATCACATGGCGCGTGGTTGTGGTTATTCGGGGGTAATTCATGCTCCGCTCCTTCTGCAGCCGCGTTTGCTCACCCCGTTCGTTCACACCATCAACCAACCTCGAAGCCCTTGAACAGCGTCAGTTGCTGACGGCGGACCCGTCGTTGAACGTCTTCGCGCGGTTCGAGGGGGAGATCTCGCCGGGGGGCGCGGTGGTGGTCCCGATCTCGCTGACGACGGGGAACGCGACCTTGAAGAACGGGAGCGCCTCGTTCGCGTTCGTGCTCTCCGCCGCGGCGGGCTCGACGCTGGATGCGGGATCGGTGACGGTGCGGGACGGCAAGAACCGGGACATCGGCGCGACCTTCTTCCGGCCCGACATTGGTGGGACCGAGGCCCTGACGAGCCTGACGCACGTGGACCTCAGGACGGGCCAGTACACCCTGACGCTGCGTGGGGACCACGCCACGGGCGGGGCCTTCAACCTCGATGTCCTTCTGCTGGGTGATGTGAACGGCGACCGGCAGGTGAACAGCGCGGACACGGCGGCGCTGAACGCGGCCTACGGCTCGACCGCGGGCCAGCCGGGGTACTCGCCGGCGGCGGATGCCGACCGGGACGGGATCATCACGGCCTTCGACCGCGCGGCGGTGGCCCGCAACCAGGGGGACCGCGTCCGGATCAACCCGCTGGCGCTGACCGTCGCGGCCACGCCCGCTGGCTCGGTGATCGACGGCATCACGTACACCAACACGACCAAGCCGCGGCTGCGTGGCCTGACCAACACCGTTGCGAAGGTGCGTTTCGACACCGATGGGGACGGGTACGACGACGGTGTGGCCTCCTCCTCGGCCACCACGGGGTACTCGACGGCGGTGAAGGTGCCGGTGGGCGCTTCGACGGTGCGGGTGCGGGCGGTGGACACCTTCGGGCAGGTTCGCACGACCGAGATCCGCCTGCTGGTCGACACCACGCCCCCGCCGGTTCCGGTCTGGACGCTGGCCCCCGAGTCGGACTCGGCCCCGCTGGGTGACAACGCCACGACGTACCGGTTCGTCAACCTCAACGGCAGCGGGACCGAACCCGGCGTCCGCCTCGACACCGGCCCCAACACCCGCTCCTTCACGGCCAACCCCGATGGCACCTTCCGGATCACCGACCTGGCGCTGGAGCCGGGGTCGCGGATGGTGACGGTGCGGGCGATCGACTTGGCGGGGAACATCGCGGTCTTCTCGCGCAAGCTGACGCGCAGCGTGCCCAACGACACGGCCTCGCCGGCCTTCGTGTGGAACAGCGCGATGCTGGAGGCGGGGCGATTGAACGGGGATTCTCCCCCGCAGATCAGCCGGGCCTTCGCGATGGTCTCGGCGGCGATGTACGACGCGCTCAACGCGGTGAACGGGGCCTCGTCGTATCTCTTCGCGCGGGTGACGGCCCCGGCCTTCGCCTCGGCCCCCGCGGCCCTGATCGCCGCGGCCCGGCGGGTGATGGACTACCTGTACGCGCCGCAGGCGGCCTCGATCGCGGCGACGTTCAACAGCACGCTCAGCGCAATCCCCGCTGGTCAATCGCGCGAGGACGGGATCGCGGTGGGGTACGCCGTGGCGGACCTGATTATCGCGCAGCGGCGGGCCGACGGCTCGACAGACTACACCGAGTACTTCCCCAGCACGGCCCCGGGTCTGTGGCAGCCCACCGCGCCGATGTTCGCCCCGGCGCTGCTGCCCAACTGGGCCACGCTCACCCCCTTCTCGATGACCAGCCCGGACCAGTTCCTGCCGCAGGGTCCCATGGCGCTCACATCGGCCCAGTACACGGCGGAGTACAACGAGGTCAGGAGCATCGGGGCGGCCAACAGCACGACGCGGACGGCGGACCAGACGGCGATGGCTCGCTTCTGGGCCGACGGGGCGGGGACGTACACGCCCGCGGGGCACTGGAACCAGATCGCGACCTCCATCGCGCAATCCCAGAACCTGAGCCTCTTCGACACGGCCCGGTTGATGGCGCAGTTGAACGTGGCGTTGGCGGATGCGGCCATCGTGGCGTGGAACGCCAAGTACACGTACAACCAGTGGCGGCCCATCACCGCCATCCGCAACGCCGACCTCGACGGCAACCCCGACACCGAGCAGGACCGTGGGTGGATGCCCCTGGTCAACACGCCCCCCTTCCCGGATTACCTCTCGGGGCACAGCACCTTCAGCGGCGCGGCGGAGCGGATCCTCTCGGACACCTTCGGGAGCAACTTCTCCTTCACGAGCCGGGCCTTCAGCCTGCCGGGCGATGCGCCGGGGGCCTTGCGGTCGTTCACCTCGTTCACGCACGCGGCGAACGAGGCGAGCGCCAGCCGCATCTACGGCGGCATCCACTTCCGGGAGAGTTGCGAGGTCGGGCTGGTGGCGGGGCGTGCCCTGGGCGACCACGTCCTGGCCCGGTTCAGCGACCTCAGCGACCACACCGCGCCGGTGGTGACGGTGACCTCGCCAGGCGGGAACGAGCGCGTGCGCAACGCCTCGTTCAGCATCGAGGGGCGGGTCGTGGACGGGATCTCGGCGGTCACGCTGGCCGAGGCCCAGCTCGACGATGGCCCCTGGCAGCCCCTGACCCTGACCAACCGCCCGCCCACCAACGGGAGCGGCGACTTCGCTTACGCCGTCTCGGTCGGCGGGGCGGGTGGCCTGGCGCAGGGGGAGCACACGCTGCGCCTGCGGGCCACCGACTCCTCGGGCAACCGCGGCGAGCCGCTGGTCTTCTCATTCACGATCGACACTGCCGCGCCGGTGCTGAGCGTGACCACGCCCGAGGATGGGGGCACGCTGGACCCGGCCGACCCGCGGCTGACGGGCATGGTGGCGGGGACGGGGTCGGCGATCGCCGAACTCTGCTACCGCCTCAACGACGGGCCGGAGATCACGATGATCTTCGATGCGGCGGGCGCGGCGGCGGGCGAAGGCTCGTTCGATGAGCGGATCCGCCTGGGGGACCTGGGGCCGGGGACGCACACGCTGACGATCCGGGCGCGGGACGCGGCGGGGAACGAGACGACGGTCTCGCGCATGTTCGCGCTGGACGCCGCCGCGCCCCTGACGGTGATGGCCCTCAGCCCCGTTGAGGGGGCGGGTGAGATCGGCGTGACCCAGCGGCCTCGGATCGACTTCAGCCGACCGGTGGACCCGGCATCGCTGACGAGCTCGAACCTGTTCCTGTCCTTCAGCGGGCAGGTGGTCCCGACGCGGATCGTGCCGGGGGCCGATGGGACCTTCGCGTGGCTCTTCCCGACCCAGGCGATGCCCGGGGCGAGCGTGATCACGATGACGATCCGCGGCGGGGATTCACAGAACCCCGGCATCCGCACGAGCGATGGCGAACTGCTGGACGGGGATGGGGACGGCGAAGCGGGCGGCACGCGGACCCTGACCTTCACCACGGTCTCGACCGCGCCCATCCCCGGCACGACGGTGACCGATGCCCAGGGGAACCAGACGATCATCGCCACGACGCTGACGGGCATCGTCGCCGACCCGGGGCCGGACCTCTCGCCGGGGGGGCGGGATGATGTCCTCGTCGGCCCCGATGGCGTGCTGATGACGCTCGATGATGTCTACACGCGGCCCCTCGTGGGGGTTGAGGTGTACATCCTCGGCCGCGAGCACGAGCGGGTCTTCACGGATGTGAACGGGCGGTTCACCCTCACCAACGTCCCCTCGGGGAGCGTGAAAGTCATTGTCAACGGCCTGACCGCGACGGCGATCGGCACAGGCCCCAACGCCGGGCCGCTGCCCGGCGGCGTCTACTTCCCCGAGATGACGATGGATGTGATCTGCGTGCCGGGGGTCACGAACTACGTGATGTCGGGCATGCGCGACGCGATGGGGCACGCGGATTCGGCGCGGGTGCAGGGGGTGTACCTGCCGCGGATCGAGACGGCGATCCTGCAAGCCGTGAGCGCCACGGAGCCGACGGTGGTGACGATCCAGGACGCGGCGAGCCGGAACCTGACGCCCGCGCAGCGCGAGAACCTGATGATCGAGGTGCAGCCGGGCAGCCTGGTGGACGAGCAGGGCAACCCGATCGCGAGCGGGCAGGTGGGGATCTCGACCGTGCCGGCGGAACTGGTGCGCGACATGCTCCCGCCGGGGGTCCTCGAGCACACTTTCGACATCACGGTGCAGGCCCGCTCCGCGGACGGGAGCCAGGTCGCGGCCGCGTTCACGCGACCCGCGACCCTGACCTTCCCCAACGTCTTCAACGCCGCGCCGGGCACGAAACTCAACTTCCTGTCGTTCGATCACACCACCGGCAGGCTCGTGATCGAGGGGACCGCGACGGTGTCGGCCGATGGCACGAAGGTGGTAACCGATGCGGGCACCGGCATCACCAAGCCGGGGTGGCATGGATTGACGCCGCCGGGGAATCCGCTTATGCCGCCGTGTAATCCTGACATATTAAACTACCGAGTTGTGCGCGACTTAGGTAATGCCGCTGTGGCCTGTGCTGAGGCGGTGCTTGGTCCCCTCGGTGCTCTTGTGCGAAATCTAAACGCGATTCTCGATTCGCTGTTTACACTGCAAAACAATCTAGAACAGATTCGCAACGACATTGCTCGGGGCCGCGATCGAAGCGAAGCTTGCCATGCAATCAACTTATTGGAACCTGGTTTCCGTGCACTTACGATGGTGCTCACGAATACACTTGGACGCGGGTCGCCGATCGGGCGAGCTCGAGATGCTGTAAACTGCATCAGTGCTTTGCTCGCAGTCGCTAACTCAGCCTGTCGCACGATAGAACGTCACGAAGAGTGTCGCACTGTGTTAATTACGACTTTGTGCACAGGCGTTGAGGTTGCATACGACACCATGCGCCTGCTCAACGCACTTATTCAAGAAGCAGAAGGTGCACAGGGCCGCGCGGCGGTTGCGTTTGCACGTGTAGGATTCGATGCGCTCAAACTTGCCATATGCGGACCGGGCTTGGACCCAGTTCCAGATGAAGAGATACTCCTTTTATTAGATGCGGCAAACAGTGCGTTGCGCGATGTTTCTAGCGAGTTATTAGTAGTTGCACAGCCAGCAACGGCGTTCACAGACAGCATGCCGCAGGTGCAGCAAGTTGCCTCCGTAGCACAAGAGGTTGTTGAGTCGCACATCATTCCCACATACGCTTTCTACAAGATGGAGCTGCGCCGCCCTCTCTGGAGCGGTAGCAATCTACTCACCTACGGAGTAGCCATCAACGGCCAAGGTTATCCGCAGTGGGTGCAGCCCAATGAAGGCATCGAGATTCTTGCGTACGACCCGGAAACTCGCCGGATGGCGCATGTGGTGATGGGTGGCGGATCTCGGTTCATCCCTCCACTTGTATTCCAGACGACCTCGCATCTCCCCGACACGGATCAGGACGGCATCCCGGACTTTGTTGAGACGGAGTTGCTCCGATCGAATCCGAACAACCCTGATACGGACGGCGACGGCATCAGCGATGAGATCGAAGCCATCGATGGGTTTGGCCCCTTTGTTGATCAGCGATCCACGATGGGGACGAGCGCGATGGTCGAGTTGCAGGGTGAAGCGCTGGATGTGGTGCTCTATTCACCGGGTTCACAGAACCGCAACTCTGGCATTAGCACGCCCGCGAGTCCGCGGGCTTTGGTCGCGACCGGTTCGCACGGCGTGGCGCTGGTCGGCATCGCGAACCCGACCCGCCCGCGGCTGCTGTCCGAACTCTCGCTGCCGGGCACATCGAGCGCGATCGCGGTTGACGAACTGCTCGGATTGGCGGCGGTGGCTTCCGGGAATGGCGGGCTGCACATCGTGTCCGCGGGGCCGGACGGCACGCTGAGCCTTGAGCGCTCCATCCCCGTCAACACAACAGCCATCGCCATCGCCGACGGCGTGGTGTACGCCGGCGTGGGCGCGAGACTCCGCGGCTACGACCTGCTCACCGGCGAGCAGATGCTTGATCGCGCACTCCCAGCGCCTCTTCGGCAGATCGCCGTCGAAGGTTCGGTGCTGTACGGGCTTTCGACCGGGGGAACCACACTGACTGCATTCAGCCTGGCCGTTCCAACCGTGCCGATCCTGTCATCGCTGTCGCTCCCTCAAGCCGCGGCGGGTAAACTCTTCGTCGGCGGCGGGACCGCGTACATCGGCATCGGCGATGGAGCCATCCTGACCGGCGGCTTCATCAGCGTGAACATCGCCAACCCGCAGTCGATGCAGGTCATCAGCGGTGCGGACGATCTCGCGCTCGCCGGGGCCATGGTTGTACCCAACGGTTCCGGTCGCGCGGTCGGTGTGGGCCAACTCGTGTACGCCGACACGTCGATCGTGCAGAACCGACTTGATGTGTACAACACATCCGATCTCTCGAACACGGGGCTGCTGGAGCGTGGCATCCTGCTCAACGCAAGGCCCGCGGCGGTCGCGATCTCCGCCGGCCTGGCGTATGTCGCGTGCGGGCCATCGGGTCTGCGGATCGTCGGATTTCTTGAGACCGACACCAACCGTGTTCGTCCGGTCGTGACCGCCGACCCGCAGAGCGTGGATGTCGATCCGATCCGGCCGGGAATTCAGGTGGTCGAAGGGTCGCTGCTGGCCGTTCCTGTCACGATCAGCGATGATGTCCAGGTTCGCCAGACCGAGGTGCTCCTGAACTATGCGGGCAATGTCTCGACAGTCCGCACCGATACGACGTTCCCGTTCGACATGCGCGTTCGACTTCCCCGTATCGCCGATGGAAGCAACATCGCAACACTCATCTATCGCGCTCGCGACACCGGCGGCAACGCCGGAAATGTCTTCGTCGATGTGGAATTGGTCGAGGATGCCGTGCGACCCACCCTGAGCGGTATCTCTCCGGAGGAGGGGGCCGCAAAGGGGCCGAGTTTCCGCACCGTATCGCTGAGTTTCTCCGAGACTGTTGCCCCCGAAACGCTCACCTCCAGCGCCATCATGCTCCGTCGGTCCGATGAAACCTTGATCGAGCCGATCGCGATTCAACCGCGATTCAACGGACGCACCGTGGTCTTGACGTACCCGCAACTGGAGTTAGGCGTCTACACAGTTGAGGTTGATCCATCACTCATCAGCGACCTTGCCGGAAATACTCTTGAGGGTGAGGGTGTAATCCTTCGTTCGTTCGAAATCACCGAGTTCTCGAATATCTTCATCGGACCATCGGGAGGCAGCTGGTCGGATCCGGTCAACTGGAGCCGAGGGGTCATCCCGGATGAAGACGATTCCGTGCTGATCGATCTGCCGGGCAACGGCACCGTGATCGCTACAAACATCACCGCGACAATCGTGCGGCTGACCGTTCGTGACACTCTGGTATTGCAGAACGTAACAATCAACGGCGAGGTGGTCAATCGAGGCCTCATCGAAGTCCGCGACGCCTCCGGCGGCGCGAACCGGAGTGTCCTCAACGCCGGGCTGACCAACGCCGCGGGTGCCACCCTCCTCGTGCAGGCGGTCAACGGTACCGGCGGCACCGCCAACCTCACCATCGACGGCGCCCTCACCAACCATGGCACCATCGAACTCAGTTCAGCCAACCCGGGTGGGGGGAGCACCCTCACCGTCACCAACGACACCCTTACCAACACCCCCACCGGCCTCATCACCACCACCGGACCCGCCGGTACCGCCACACGCACCATCACCGCCGCCATCGACAACCAGGGAACCATTGAGACTACCATCAACCCACTCACCATCAACGGCGGGGCGGGCATCTCAACCAACTCCGGCGCCGTCCGGCTGATCGGCGGCAACCTCACCTGGGACCGCACCGGCGCGGGGTCCCTCACCAACACCGGCACGATCGAGGCGAACCCGGGCCGCAGTTTGACCCTGAACGGTGGCGTCGTACACCTCTCGAACGCCAACGAGATCGCCCCCGACACGCTGACCTTCAGCGACCTCACGCTCAACCTTGCGGTCGATTGGTCCAGCGGGTCGCCACTGACACAACTGATCCGCTCCACCATCCACGGTCCGGGCCGCTACTCCAACCCCGTCGGCCGCACCCTGCAGAGCCGAGGCAGCACGTGGAACACCCAGATCAACAACGACGGGCTGCTCGATGTCAACGACTCGACCGGGGGCAGCGTACCGGTCAACACCTTCAATGCCGCCCTGACCAACTCGGGACGCCTGCTCCTGCAGACCATCAGCGGCAACTTCTCCAGCGCCGGGATGGTGGTCAACGCGACTCTCACCAACAGCGGCCTCATCGACCTGAGCACCAACCAGACGACGCTTGGTCTGTTCCTGACTGTGAACAGCGGCACGCTGGTCAATCTGCCCACGGGCACCATCTCCACGATCGGACCCGCTAACTCCACCGCACGCACCATCACCGCCACGCTCGACAACCAGGGAACCATCGAGACCACCATCAACCCCCTCACCATCAACGGCGGGGCCGGGGCCTCCACCAACTCCGGCACCGTCCGGCTGATCGGCGGCGGCCTCACCTGGAACCACACCGGCGCGGGGTCCCTCACCAACACCGACACCTTCGACATCGGCGCGGGACGCACCCTCGCCTTCTCCGGCGGGACACTCCACCAGAATACCGATGCCCCGGTCGGCGACGGAGCCGTGACTTTCTCCGGCATGACCGTGAACCTGGGCTCGGACTGGAACACGACCGCGGCCTTCACGCAGGCCACCGATACCACATTCCACGGGCCGGGCCTTTTCTTCAACGCCGCCGGGCGTCACGTCCTGCTCTACAACGGCACGATCAACGCCGCCGTCCAGAACAGCGGCCTCATCGAAGTCCGCGACATAAGCGGGGCCAACCGGAGCTTCCTCAACGCCGGGGTGACCAACGCCTCGGGCGCCACCCTCCTCGTGAGGGCGGTCAACGCCTTCAGCGCCGCCGCCAACCTCACCATCGACGGCACCCTCACCAACCACGGCACCATTCAACTCAGCGGCAACGATCCCACCTGGTTCGGCACCCTCACCGTCAATAGCGGCACCCTCACCAACACCCCCACCGGACTCATCACCACCACCGGACCCGCCGGAACCACCGCACGCTCCATCACCGCCGCCATCGACAACCAGGGCACCATCGAGACCACCATCAATCCACTCACCATCAACGGCGGGGCCGGGGGTCTGAGCAACACCGGGACGATCCGCCTCACCCAAGCCAATCTGACGGTGGCCACGGGCGCGGTGGTGAATCACGGGCTTCTCGTCGTTTCCCCCAACCGCATACTCACGATCAGCAGCACCTTCACCAACTCTGCCACCGGCACCATTCAGATCGACATCTCCGGCCCTAACACTACCGACCGCGGCCGTATCAACATCTCGGGCACCGCAACCCTCGATGGCACCTTCCGCGCCAACTTCATCAATGGCTACGAACCCGCGGCGGGTGTGACCTTCACCAACCTTCTCACGTTTGCGTCATCGACCGGCACCTTCTCCTTGATCGACGCGACCAACCTGCCCGGCGGTCGCTCGCTGATCGGCCGCTACAACGCCGGCAACTTCTCGCTGGAGGTCGCGTGATGCGAAGCCGAATGACACGATCAGCACACGACTTCGAATCGGTACTGCTCGACCGCAATGACAGCCAGTGTGCGCCCATCCTTGGGAGTTTACACATGATGCTCCGACAACCGCTGTATCTCTGTGCGGCGCTCACGCCCGCGTTGGTCGCGCTCGCCGCGGCCGGTCAGGTGCATGTCGCCCTGTCCCCCACCACCGACCTGCGGCCGGGCCGCGCTGTCGATGTCGAGGTCCGACTCTCTGGGTTGCCCGATGGCACACGCCTGTCCTTTCTCGGTGCGACCGTCAGGTTTGACGCGGGGTTGCTGGGCACGCCGCGCTCCATCTCCCGCGGCGGGATCGTGCCGTCGCCCCTCCCATCGGAGAGCGACCTCCTCACCCTGAGACAGGCGGGGCTTGCCGATGCGAGTTTCTACACAACTTCCATACTGCCACACCAGTTGATCTCGCAGAACGGCGTCTTTATCACGTTCCGGGTGACTCCTTCCGCCCCGGGGGCCGGGACCATCCGCATCGATTTCGCGGAGGCCATGGCCTTTGACCCGGCGGACCCAGAGACCCCCGGCCCGCTCCACACCACCAACTCGGGCGTGCTCCCCGTGAACGTCCGCTATCTGAACGAGACCTGTGCCGAGGCGGTCGAGATCGGCGACGGCGCGACACCGTTCATCAACACGTTCGCCGACACCGACGGCCCACCGGAGCCGTCGGCATTCCCCGGTCCTGATCCGCAGATCGGCGGGGATCTCTGGTACACCTACACACCTTCGCTCACAGGGACGGTCAGCATCAACACCTGCGATGCCGGATTCGACACGCGCCTGGCCGTGTATGACTCGGCCTGCTCGACCGCGCCCGGCCAACTCATCGCGTCGGATGATGACGGCTGCGGCGAGCCGGGGGGCGGCTCCCGCGTCTTCTTCCGCGGCGAGTCTGGGGTGTACTACCTCATCCGCATCGGCGGCGCGGGCGCGGCCCGCGGCTCGGGCACGCTCATCGTGCGAGGCTGCCCGGCTGATTTCAACCGTGATGGCGGCGTCGATGGGGCCGACATCGAGGCCTTCTTTGCATCGTGGGAGTTCGGCAGTTTTGATGCCGACATCAACGAAGATGGGGGCATCGATGGCACCGATGTCGGCGAGTTCATGGACATCTGGGAGAATGTCCGCTGCTGAAGCCCGCGCAGCAGACCAGAATAGAGGTAGTCGTGAGCACCTACGCTTGAGCTTGGCCGCGATACTGCTCGAAGAACTCACCAAAACCTACGGAGAACGCCGCGGCGTTGAAGCACTCTCCCTCTCCGTCCCGGAGGGGTGTCTCTTCGGGTTTCTTGGGCCGAATGGCGCGGGCAAGTCAACAACCATCCGGGTGCTGACCGCCATGCTCCGCGCGACGCGGGGGCGGGCGAGCCTCTTCGGCCGCGAATGCTGGCGACACGGCGCGAGCCTGCGCCGCGAAATCGGGTACCTGCCCGGAGATGTCCGGCTCTACGAATGGATGAACGGGGAGAGCGCGCTGCGATGGCTGAGCCGCGTTCGGGGGCGGGACCTCCGCCGCGAGGGATCCGAACTGGCGGCCCGCCTGGCGCTCGATCTGCGCACGCGCGTGCGGCAGATGTCCCGCGGCACGCGTCAGAAACTCGGGATCGTCCTCGCGCTCGCGCACCATCCCAGGCTATTGATCCTCGATGAGCCCTCGGCCGGGCTGGACCCGCTGATGCAGGCCGAGTTTCGGGCGATCCTCCGCGAGCGGGCCGCGGCGGGCGTCACCGTCTTTTTCTCAAGCCACACCCTGGGCGAGGTCGAGCAGTTGTGCGAACGCATCGCCATCGTGCGCGAGGGGCGCCTCGTGGCCGACACCACGCTCCACGAGTTGCGCCGTCGGTCGGGCCATGTCGTCGAGATTACATTCTGCAACCCATCCGATGCCGCCGTACCCCCGCCGCCGTTTCTGCGTGTAACGTCATGCAAGGGCGCGACGTGGTCGGGTGTGCTGACCGGCACGCCCGATGATCTCACGCGATATCTGGCCGGGCGTGGCATCGCCGACCTTTCCATCGGTCGGCCCGATCTTGAAACCCTCTTTCAGAGTTACTACGCGGGGGAATCGTCGTGAGGCCACCCCTCCAAGCCGGGATGCTCTCCAAGTCCATCCGTGAGATCTGGCCGGTCACGTTCGCGCTCGGGCTTGTCGCGCTCTCGCTGGAGGCCGCGCTGGCGTATGTGCTGCCCGTCAAGTTCCAGGCCGATTTCGCGGATCAGTGGATGAAACTCGGCTTTGTGCAGAACATCATGCGCATCGTCCTGGGGGCCGATGTCTCCGGCGGCATCGGGCCGGAGGTCATGGCCGCACTCGCCTGGGCGCACCCGGCGGTGCTGGCCCTCTTCTTCGCCCACGCGATCATCGTCTGCACGCGCATCCCCGCCGGGGAGATCGACCGCGGGACCGCCGACACCCTCCTGGCCCTGCCCGTCAGCCGGTGGCAGATACTCTGCTCCGATGCCGCGGCATGGCTCGCGGCGGGCGTGGTGCTGGTGGCCTTGGCGTACGGCGGAAATCTGCTGGGCGGGTCGGCGGCACCGCCCTCATCACGGGTCGCCTCGGAACGAACGCTCCCCGTGCTCGCCAATCTCTACTGCCTCTACGTTGCGTCGGGGGGCATCGCGTACATGGCCTCGTCCTTCGGCGACCGCAAAGGCCGGGCCATGACCGGGGTGTTCATCCTGGTGCTCGTGTCGTTCCTGCTCAACTACCTGTCGCAACTCTGGCAGCCGCTGGAGCGCTTCGCGTTCCTGAGCCTGCTTCGATATTACCAGCCGCTCACGCTGATGCGGAGCGGCGGATGGCCGATCAGTGACATGCTGACACTCGCCGCGGTCGGATTCACGGCATGGGCCGCCGCGGGTGCGGTCTTTTCGAGACGGGACATCGCCACCGCCTGAATGTCAGTTGTTCGACACGAGTTTGTCGGACTGCTCGACGAACTTCTCACCGCTCCAGGCCCCGTCCTTCGTCACCATGCCCTTCGCCGCGGCACGCTCCGCGGCCTTCGCCGCCGCCTGTCGCTGCACCAGGTCATGGTGCGTCGTGAGGTATTGGAGAGAGTGCCCCCTGAAGTCATCGATGGTTGCAAAGCCGTGGGCATCCATGAACGCCGAAAGACCATCGCGAAGTTTCCGCACCAGTTCATACCCATGGATCATCACGCCCGTGCAGACCTGCACGGTGCTCGCGCCGAGCAGGATGAACTGGGCCGCATCCTCGCCCGTCTCGACCCCGCCGATCCCCGAGATCGAGCGGCCCGGGAACTCGGCCCGCATCATGCGGGCGCACTCCGAGACCATCCGCAGCGCCACCGGCCTGACCGCGCGGCACGAATACCCGCCCGGGGTGCTGTACCCCTCCACCGTCGGCTCGGGGCGGAGCGTCTTGAGGTCCACGCCCATGATGCAGAGAATGGTGTTGATCGCGGCGATGCCTTCACACCCCGCCCGCAACGCCGAGCGGGCCGGCTCCTCGATGTGCGTGATGTTCGGCGTCATCTTGGCCCAGACGGGCACATTGGCCACGGTGTTCACCCAGCCGCAGACCTCTTCGAGAATCTCCGGGCATTGGCCCATCGCCGAGCCCATCTTGCGCTCGGGCAGGCCGTGCGGGCAGGAGAAGTTGAGTTCAAAGGCATCGACACCCGCCTCCTGGCAGCGCTCGGTAATCTCGATCCAGGCGTCCTTTCGGTACTCCTCCATGATCGAGGCGATGAGCACCCGATCGGGAAACTCGTTCTTCACCCGTTTGAACTCGTCGATCCAAGTCGTGAACGGGCGGTCGGAGATGAGTTCGATGTTCTGCCAGCCGATGATCTCCTTCTCCGGCCCCACCCTCATGCGGGCGTAACGGGGCGCGACGTTCACCACCTTGCTCGCATCCAGGCTGATCGTCTTGGCGATCACGGCGCCCCAGCCTTCTTTGAACGCTTTGCTGATGACGTTGGCGTTGGTGCCCGGAGGGCCGCTGCCGATCACAAAGGGATTCGGCAAGCGCAGGCCGTCGACGACGATGCTCAGGTCAGCCATGCGGCGATCATAGCGGGCGAGCCTGAAATCGAGTTACTCACCGCGCTTGGATTGCTGGTGGAAAATGCCGAAGGAGGGACTTGAAC
>DDSA01000044.1:0-449 GCA_002343715.1 Phycisphaerales bacterium UBA2402
GCCACTCCCATGGCCGGGCCGCTTTTCATGTATCAGTTCAGGCCGTTCGCCGCACCTTCATGATCCACCCCCCCCCCAACACCACTTCGGGTTCCGCGGCATCGTACAGAACCAATGCCTGCCCAGGCGCGACCGCGGATTGGGGAAAATCGAACTCTACCTCAAAGCGTCCGGCTCGGCCGGAAGGCCCCGGCGATTCGGCATCGGACAGGACGCGACACCGAGCGGGTGCGGCGGGTGTGTTGTACCTGTACTTCGCCAGCAGGGAGATCCAGCCCGTGGGCTGCACGGCCAGGAGCCAGTTGGCCTCACCCGCTTCGCACCCGGAGGCCAGGAGGCTCGAAGCAGGACCGACGGTCACGCTGTTGGACACCGCGTCCTTCGAGAGGACATAGAGCGGGATGTTCGCCGCGACTCGAAGGCCTCGGCGCTGGCCGATGGTGAAGCGG
>DDSA01000044.1:657-939 GCA_002343715.1 Phycisphaerales bacterium UBA2402
GCGCTGGCCGATGGTGAAGCGGTGTTGGCCATCGTGACGACCGATCTCTCGCCCGGATTCATCGAAGATCCTCCCGGGACGGAGGACTTCGGGCCGGCGGCGCTCGACGAGCGCGGCGTAGTCGTTGTCTGGCACAAAGCAGATTTCCTGCGAATCGGGCTTGTCGAAGACGCGAAGCCCGAACTCCGCGGCGAGTTCTCGCACCTTGCTCTTGGGCATCCCACCGATGGGGAAGAGCATCCGGCCCAGTTGCTCGCGGGGTGCTCCGAACAGGACATAGGA
>DDSA01000044.1:1132-1453 GCA_002343715.1 Phycisphaerales bacterium UBA2402
GGGTGCTCCGAACAGGACATAGGACTGATCCTTCGTGTGATCCACGCCCCTGCGGAGCCGGGGTGAGCCGTCCGGCCCCGCGTCGATGCGTGCGTAGTGTCCGCTGGCGATGCGGGTCGCGCCGATCTGCTTTGCGTACTCGTGCAGTTTCCCGAACTTGAGCCAGTCGTTGCATCGGACGCACGGGTTGGGCGTGCGGCCCGCCGCGTACTCGTCGGCGAAGTAGTCGATGATCCGGCCGAACTCCTTCTTGAAGTTGCACACGTAGAAGGGGATGCCCAGCGAGGCCGCGACGGCCCTCGCGTCCGCCGCGTCGTTGAT
>DDSA01000044.1:1684-20575 GCA_002343715.1 Phycisphaerales bacterium UBA2402
CGCGTCCGCCGCGTCGTTGATCGAACAGCACCCCTGATGGCCGATCTTGACGCCGCGGGCACCCGGGGCGCAGGCATCGTCGGGGATGAGTTCATCGAGGGTTTCGCCCGGAGAGCCGAGCCGCATGAAGCACCCGACCACCTCATGCCCGGCGCGGAGGAGGAGCGCCGCGGCCACGGAGGAATCGACACCGCCGGACATGGCCACCAGGATTTTTTCGCGCTCGCCGCTCACCGATAATGATAGGGAAAATGGTCAGGCGGCCGGGACTGCCGGGCTTGAGGCCGCGGCGACGGCGTTCCTGAACATGCGAAGCCCCGGAGTTTCTCCCTTGCGAACTTGTGGAGTGAGTCGTGTCCAGGCCGGGTGCCTGGTCCAGTCGAGGTAGCGCTCGGGGTGAGGCATGAGGCCAAAGACTCGACCCGACGCATCGCAGATGCCGGCGACGGCTCCATGAGACCCGTTGTAGTTGTCGGCGTACCGCATGACCACCTGCCGATTCCGTTCGAGCGCGGCCATGACCGGGGGCGTTGCGGCGACGAAGCGACCCTCGCCGTGAGCCACGGGCAGGAGGTGCGTCTGACGGCGAGTCTCCTCGTCCGAATCATCGGACAATCCACGAGTCCAGATGCAGGGGCTTTCGGCATCGAGCGTAAAACCGACCCAGCGATCGTGAAACTTCGCATCCTGATTGTCTGTCAGCGCGACCGTCTGCAGCGGGGCCGTGGCGGGCCATGGTGAGCCATCGAGCGGCCCGGGGAGCAGGCCCGCCTGGACCAGCACCTGAAACCCGTTGCACGCGCCGATCATCGGGCACCCCCGCTCGGCCGCTCGGCGCAACGCTGGATAGACACGCTCCCTGAGTTTCAGCGCAAAGAGACGCCCGGAAGCGATGTCGTCACCGTAACTGAATCCGCCGGGAAAGCCGACCAGATCGAAATCATCCAACAGGTCCGGTCGCTCGCAGAGTCGCTCGATGTGGATCAGATCCGCCGCGGCACCCGCGAGACGGAACGCGCGGCACATTTCCTGGTCGCAGTTGGTTCCGGGAGCACGCAGAACGAGGGCCTTGAGCATCGCCCGATTCTACGCTCCGTGTGCTCTGGAACAGGACTGCGCCGGTTCAAGAATGCCGGGTTCGACGAGAGAACTTTGCAGTCCGCGCGCCTCATCACGCGGAACTCATCACGCATCGAGCAATGGTCCGGTTCGTTCAATACACGACTCGCCCGAGACCAAAGACGACCATATGCAAACTCGACCCTAACCAGGAGAACGCTCGTCCGTTTATTCCTTGTATCACACGCTCACTTTCAGTAGAATGAAGTTGATCAGAGCGGATCGGAATCGTTACCTGAACATCCACAAGGAGGAACAGTGATGCGATGCAGCCGCACGAGATTTTCCAACGTTTGTCTGATGAGCATGATCCTGGCGGGCCTTGGAGGAGTGGCCCACGCGGAAGATGAGTTCATCAACCTCCCGATCGTGATCAACATCATGAACGGATCGGACATGACGGAAGATGATGCACGCGAGGCGGTGAAAGCCGCGAACGAAATCTACAAGCAGGCCGGGATCAAGTTCACGATCCACAAGATCAACACCGGAGTCGCCGACCCGAGCGGGGATGAGGGCTCGAGCCTTACGCGGGCCGACCGGGACAAACTCCGCGAGAACGGGGTGAACGAACTGCCGATGAGCAAGGGTGTGAAGGTGACCTTCGCCGCGCAGCCCGATGCGGGCGATGCGGGCACGAACGGCCTCACGGTCCACAAAGTGCCCTGCTCCATCTGCCGCAAGACGCCCCGCACGGGCGAGACGATGGCGCACGAGATCGGGCACATCCTGACGCTCGGTGATCTGTACGGCGTTGGGACCGAGGGACGCCTCATGCACGGAGTCTTCAACACCCGCACGGGGACCACGCTGACGGACGCCGAGAAGGAGGAAATCAAGAAAGAGGCGCAGAAGCGGGCCTGTGCAACCGTCGTGAAACCGACTCCGGAATCGGAAGCACAGATCAAACAGAACGGTGGCGGCTTGGGCACGAACATGGGAACCCTTGTCCCCGGCGTCCCATCATGGCAGGACATTCTGATGGGTCAATGGACACTCACTCAGCCCGATCCGTTCTTTGAGTTCCGGCTGACGTCTGCCGGGATTGTGCCGCCGAGCGGTTCGTGGGGATGGGACATCCTGCTCAATACCGACGCCAGCCCCTTCACGGGCAACGTGCTCCGCGGCTTCCCGGGCATCGATGCGCGGATCTTCATTCAAGTGAGCGGCCCGTTCATCTTCGGCCAGTTGATTCGCTTCGATCCCCCTCAGACCGCTCCCATCCCGACCATTCGCATCATCGAGCCCGAGTATGTCACCATGCTCACGGAGGGTCCGCCGAGAGAAAACCCTGGATTGGACGTGTTCGAGGTGACCGTGCCTCTCTCCGCGCTCCCGCTGGGCCTGGACCCCGTTGCGCATTTCGTGAGCGGACCGAACCCGAGCGTCAATGTGGATGCCATCACGTTCAACTACGAACGGAATCAGGCGGGGCACTACCCGTACGTGCTGGTCCTCCCGCCCAACGTCACGCCGACTTTGCCGCCAGTCTTCTTTTACGAGACCGAGGGCTTTACACCGAACTCAACGATTGATATCACGTTCAACGATGTGGCGGCGGGGAGCACTTCCGCGGATGAATCCGGGTCGGCGTCGGGCATCATCTTCCTGCCCGAAGTCTTTGGTGATGAAACTCCGGAGACGGGGTACTACTTCGTCACACTCCAGGAGCGCACGCCCGCCGCAACATTCGCCTACTCGGTCGTGCACATCGACCTGGGGGGCGGGGGTGGTGGGTGTTCGCCGTGCATCGCGGATTACAACGGGGACGGGGGGATCGACGGGAGCGATGTGCAGGCTTTCTACAACCAATGGGAAGGCGGCGAAGCCTGCTCCGATGTGAACCAGGACGGCGGCATCGACGGTGCGGACGTCGAGACCTTCTTCGCCGAGTGGGAGGGAGGCAACTGCGGATAGCCGATGTTGAACGTTGACCGACGCCGCGTCCGTGGTGTTCGCGGGCAATACGCTCACGAGTCGGAACTACGGTGCCTCTGCCGGGGCGATCTCCATGCCCGGCAGGGGCAGAAATGTGCCGTCGTACGCGACACGGAGTTGGCCGGTAGCGAGGAGAAAGTCGAGCACTGCATTCCGGAGGTCGGTGAGGGCACGGTCACGCTCGTTCTCGGATTCGAGGAGGGCGTTCTCCGAATCGACGAGAGACTGCGTATCGACGGTGTCGATCTGGAGTTGCTGGCCGCGGAGACGCAGACGGTTGATCTCGACCTGGCTCTCGGCGAGTTGGAGTTGAAGCCGGGCGGAGAGCACGGAGCGGATGGCATCGCGGACCTCGGCGATGACGTTCTCGCGTGCCTCTTCATAGTTGCGCACCTGTCGGTTGAGTTCGATCATCCTCGCGCGCAGGTTGAGCCGTTCGACTTCTCGGTTCAGGGGAAGACTCAGATTGGCAGTGGCGGCGTAGTTGAGTTCGCCCGGGTCGATGGCGAGGCCGCCGGTGGAGTTGTCCGGATCGGTGGGGATGGTGATCGTGCCTCCGACGTTGAGATCGGGGAGAAGTTCGTTCCTTGCGTTGGCGACAGCGCGCCGGGAGTCATCGAGCCGATCACGCAGGTTCTGCAGGTCCAGCCGGTACTCGAGGGCGAGTTGAGCCCCTGTGACCTCATCGGGCTGCGGATCGGGCAGACGCAGGACATCGTCCACGAGGCCGATGGGCTGATCGATGGATCGTCCGAGGCGGATCTGAAGCCGCTGGGCCCGCGCGATGTACTGGTTCACGAGGCTCACCAGACCCGATCGGGCGCTCTGAACTCGGTTGCTGGCGATGCCCTTCTCGAACGCTTCGACCCGACCCGCCTCGACCTTCGCCGCGGTGGCTCGTTCGAGGTTTTCCAGGCTGCTGATCGACCTGAGTTGATTCACGATCGCATCGCGGGACAGAAGCAGGTTGAAGTAATCCGAGGCAAGGCTCACCAGGTACTCGCGGCGGAATCGCTCGAAGTCACGCGCGGCGTAGACCAGATCGCGTTCGGTCTGGATCAGGTTTTCCTGGGCCACCATCCCCGCGCCCCGAAGTAGAGGAACGTTGCCGGAAAGGACGATACTCGAAGACTGGCGGTAGCGGTCGGTCGCGGTATTGCGGAGTTGCTGCGTCGCGGCGACGATCCATGCGGCCTCCACGCTGCCGCCGTACGGCAATCGCTGAGCGATGCGCAGTCGGTTGATGACATCCAACGCGTGCTCGAAGTTCCCGTTTTCACCCTCGCCGGCAAGAACGAGGTTCGTGTCGTTGAAGAGTTGAGGCCCCCACAAGTGCCGTTCCTGGAGAACCCTGATCGCGGAGAGCAGGTACGACTCCTCGGCATTCAAGAACTCACGCCCGGTCTTCTGTGATTCTCGAAAGACCCCGTTGAGGTCGAGCGGTAACACGCCGGGCGCGGGCTCGAGAAGCCTCTTGGCCGCATCCGGAGAGTTCTCGAGGTTCAGCCCCGCCTGTCCGGCGTAGATACGAAGTCGGTTGGCGACATCAATCTTCTCATCAGCCGGGTGATAGCGCAAAGCCGCCGCCGCGGGATCGGTCGAAGGCGGCCATTTCATATACATGTCCGCTGACTGTTCCAAGGCAGGATTCGGGGCTTTGGGCCGAGGTGCCAGTGTGTCCGGCCCTACACCCGAAGAACGCTGCGAAACCAGTGCATGAACTCGCTGATCAATACCTTCAGCATTGAACGAGCACCCGACGCAGATTGGAATAACTCCCACAAACAGAGTGGTGAAGATGAGAGATTTGGTCAAGATTCGATGGATGGTCATCTCGCGTCAACGGGTACGAACTAGGGCCGAATAGAGTTACGGTAGAATGATGATGGATGAAAAGAATGGTAATCTCCGCCAGAAGTTCCTTTCGTATACCTAACATTTTCTTATCATGCTGTACCTTGAGAGGGTACTCCCCTATCGTTTCGGCTTTCCCGCGAAGGCCGCGTGATACAAGCGGCTTCCGATCAGAATGATCGGTTCGCGTTAGGTTAATCGCCGTTCGGGAGAGCAACCCTCGATGCCATCGGTCACTCACGACGCTCGCAGTTTTCTCATTGATGGTCGGCGAATCTGGCTCGTTGCTGGTCGCGTTCCATACGCCCGCCTCCCCCGTGAGGTGTGGTCGGAACGGATCCACGCCGCGAAACTAGCCGGGTTCAACACGATCGAAACTCCCGTCTGCTGGGCCCGCCACGAACCTCGTCCTGGTAGGTTTGAGTTCCAAGGTGACAACGACCTTCGCTACTTTGTTGATCTCGTAGGTAAAGCGGGGATGTATTGCATCCTGGGGATCGGTCCCTATACCGGCAACGGGTGGGATCTCGGCGGGCTGCCCTCTTGGCTTCCGGACATGCCGTCGATGCGGTTGCGAACGACCGGCGGACCGTTCCTTGAAGCTTGCTCAAGATACATCACAGCCCTTGCGGATCAGATACGCGGCTGGCAGGTCACCGCGCCGGGATCGGGCGGGCCGATCGTGATGGTTCAATGTGAGAACGACTGGACCTGCGGCGAGGAGACGCTCGCGGCTACGTACCTGGGAGAACTCACTCGCTACATCCGCGAGTCCGGGATCACGGTGCCCATCGTGAACAGCAACCAGTTGTGGGCCGGGGCAGAAGGCCAGATCGACGGCTGGACGGATGTCGCGGGATCGATCGAGCAGTTGAGGCAGTTGTCGGTGGTGAGACCGGAGCAGCCCCGTTTCGTGGTTGATCTTCTCGGAAACCCGCCCGATACTTGGGGCCGTGCCTCGCATCAGGCGCCGCCTCCATGGGCCGCGCTCCGGCGCGCTGCCGAGGTCCTCGCTGCTGGCGGGCAGTTCACCGTGCAGAGCCTGTGTGCCGGAGTGAATCTGGGCTTCAGCGGAGGTCGTTCCGCCAGGGATAATGCTTCCTTCGTCACCGCGGCAGCGGACCCACATGCGCTGCTGAGCGAAACCGGCCACCCCGGGCCTGCGTTCATGGCGGTGCGGCGCGTGGCCACGTTCGCATCACGGTTCGGGAGGGTCTTTGCCAACCTGGACCCGTACTACAGGCCTGTGAGCCTGTGTCCGCAGACCGAGGAATCGCTTCTCTCACCCGAAGCTGGCAAGAAGACACGCGGCCTATCGACGCGGGCCGGCGTCAGCGTCATGCACTGCGTTGGATCACAGGGGAGCGCGGTCTTCCTCTTCGGCGATGAATCACAGGCATCGGGCGGCACGCCTCAGCAGGTCATGTTGATGCTGTCAGACGGGTGGACTCTGCCCGTCACACTGCCTCACGAGGGTGTGGCGTGGTGCCTGTTCGACGTGAATGTGAGCAACCGCTGCAAGATGGACTACTGCAACGTCAGTCCTTTCGGCGCAACCGGTCACACGCTGGTTTGCTTCGGCCCGGAAGGGACGCGAGCGATGCTCTCGATCAACGGTTCGCCCGTGGAGATCGATGTTCCCGAAGGGCGCAACGCCGACAAGCCGGCGATCGTGGAGCACGAAGGGCTGACCATCGTCATCGTGTCGCAGCACGCGGTGGACAAGGTCTATTTCAAGGATGAAACCGTCTATGTCGGGATCGGCGGCCTGACGCCCGATGGGGTTGTCATTCCTGTTCCCGGCACCAAGTCCTACACCATGATCGACCCGGACGGGAAACACAAGTCGGTCCCCTTTGAGACGCCGAAGGGTCGGCACGCCCCCGAGAAACACACGCCTCAGGCTCCCTCGCTGGGCGCCTGGATGTACGCCGGGACCGATGAGTACGCCGATGGGAGCAGCCCGCGGTACGCACGCATCGCCGGCCCGGCGGATTTGACATCACTGGGAAGCCCGTTCGGGTATGGGTGGTACCGGATCGGTCTCAAAATGGATTCGACCCGCAAACTCAGGATCTCCTGCCCGTTCTCGTCCGATCGTCTGCACCTCTTCCACGAAGGCAAAGCCGCGGGAGTCATCGGCGTCGGGCCATCGGCGGAGAAGGATGCGGGTCTTTCCTTCCGCAAGGGCGAGCATTCGATCGTCATTCTCGCAGAGAACCTCGGTCGATTTTATGAAGGCTCCAACCTGGGTGAAAAGAAGGGCCTGTACGGTCCGATCTACGAGACAGCCCCGATCAAACTCGGCCCGCCGAAAATCGTGGCCTGCAAGCCCATCGAGGCTCTCAGTTTCCGCACGCCGCTCTGGCAGGTTCGCCCCGGCGATTCAACGCTCGCCGAACGCCTCACATGGACGGTTCATCACAAGAGGAAGACCCCGCTCATCATCAGCATCCCGTCACCGCCGCCATCGGGCATTCTTTTCTTGAACGACATCCCCGCGGCGTATATGGATTCGAGCGGTCCGACCAGGATCATGCTCCCCCCGGAGCAGATTGAAAAGGGTGTCGCGACGATCCAGATCGCGCTGATCAACTCCGCCGATCCGGATCGTGAGATGCAGGATTTGGCCGACAAGGGAATCGATGTTCGTGAAGCGCTCGCCAGCCTGACCGATGATGCCGAGGTGTCGTTCGCGAAGTGGGAACCACCAACTCCCACGATGTTCTCTCAGCCGCCCAAAGGAAAACTCCCGGATCGTCCTGTCTGGTGGCGGTGCTCTTTCGCCGGAGAGAAAGTGCCGGGTTTATACCTGGAGATCACGGGTCTCACGAAAGGCCAGATCTACCTCAACGGGAAGCATGTGAGCCGCTACTGGGTAGCGACCGCCGACGGCGTGGCCGTTCCGCCCCAGAACAGGTATTTCATCCCGGGCGCCTGGGTCGCCCAGGGAGAGAACGTGCTCACCCTCTTCGACGAACACGGCGGATCGCCGGCGAAGTGTCGGCTGTCGCTTTGATCCTTCAAAGGTTCACTCTCACGCCGAAGCAAAGAGTTCCGAGGCGTGTTTCCAGTGAACCACGTTCCACCACGCCGTGATGTAATCCGCACGGCGGTTCTGGTACTTCAGGTAGTAGGCGTGTTCCCAGACATCCAGACCCAGGATCGGCTGTCCGACGCATCCCGCAACCGCCTTGCCCATGAGAGGATTGTCCTGATTCGCAGTAGAGACGATTTCCAACCGTCCCTCATTCTTGATCAGCCAGGCCCATCCGGAACCGAAACGGCCCACTCCCGCCGCGGCGAACTTCTCTTTGAAAGTATCGAATGTGCCGAATGTGGAGTTGATTGCCTCGCCGAGTGAGCCGGTTGGTGAACCCCCGCCTCCACTGCCGGCGGGAGCAAGAAGTTTCCAGAACAATGAATGGTTCCAGTGCCCTCCGGCGTTGTTGCGGATCGCCCCTCTTTTATCCTCTGGAAGGGAGTTCAGTTTGCGGCAGAGTTCTTCGGCGGACCAGTCTGCGAACGGAGTTCCTTCAAGCGCCTTGTTCGCGTTCGCGATGTACGCCGCATGATGCTTGCCATGATGGATGTTCATGGTCTGCGTGTCAAAGTGGGGCTCGATTGCATCCGCTTTGAATGGCAGTTCGGGAAGTGTAAGAGGCATGCTGAAAATCTCCTTGGGGTCCTATTTAGGTTGCGAACGCTGTACAAACCACGAATAAACCCGCAAGTTTCGAGATTTTGTCTTGGCAGCAGGTTTGATTTGTGGTAAACTGATTTCTGTAAAGAACGAGTCAAGGTGTGATAAACACCGTGTCTCAACGTCCTAGAATTGGCTGAAGGGCGTGTATTTTTTAGACTTTCGATGCGGTAAGAAGTCTTTTCAGCGGGGACGTATGCGCTTAGAAGTTAGCCATTCACTTATCTTCCTGATGAAACTGAATCTTCCATGAGCGTAGTGGTAATGGTGTGACTAAGTCAAAACTGACAGTTTAGAATTTATCTAAGTATGGAACATTCCAGTTTCGAAAACGTATGACAAATGAATTGCCTGCAGTCAGATGTTGTTCACACTTACCAAACATTATGCTTACTGGCAGCGCCCCGAGCCCTGCTTGACTGTTGAAAAGTGTAGTGAGTTGAACATCAACGAAGTGGCGGAATGAAGAACATGTTACATCCAAGCCAGAAGTTGAGTGGAATCAACCACTCCCGCTGGGAGAGGAGTTGAACCAGATCACAAGAGCATTCGCCATGAACATACGAACAGCATGTATGAGCGATGGTTGATGCAAAATAATGAAACCGAACGTGGGATGGCTGCGTACTCCACCCTTCCACGTTCTTGTGGGGCGTCGATTGAAAAGTGGCCCTTGCCGCGGCAGCCGGCATCGGCGGAGTGACAGGAAGGTCCTGTAGGAACGGAACCCCGGATACTGCGAACTGCGGCAGTGGGATTCCGAATACCTACGGGAAGATGTTGCCACGGCAGGCAAGGAAAGAGTTATGCGACAGATTCAGAGTAAGCGAGCCATTGGACCGATCGAGCAGGTGCGGCGTCGCGGCCACACCGGCGTCGGCACGGAGGCCGCAACCGAAACCACCGGCGGTGCTGGAGTCGCCGTCAAACCCAAGATCCGTCGGCGGTTGAGCGCCGAGGATGAGCGACTTCTCGCGCAGATCATGCAGTCCGAGCAGGACTTCATCGACAGCCCGGCCTTTTACGAGGATGAGGCGGCCAAGAAAATCTACGATGAAGCGCCTGAAATCCAGAAGCCGGACACCACCTGGTACCACCCTGTCATGGACGACCTTTCGAGCGCTCGAAACCGCACGGTCAAGAGCGCCCAGCAGGTGATCCTGACCGGCGCGGAAGAGAAAGTCCTGTTTCACCAGTTCAACTACGCGCGGTACCGCATCTGGAAAATCCAGCAGGACGCGTGGGAGGCCCCCAGCCGTCAGCCGAACCCGGAGCAATCCGATGAGATTCTCCGCTGGCATCGCGTGGCGGATCGGATCCGCGAGCAGATCGCGGAGACGAACCTCGCGCTGGTGCTGGCCATGGCCAAAAGAACCCGCATGAGCGAGGTGGACTTCGCCGACCTGGTCAGCGAGGGGAATATGGCCCTGCTCCGCGCGGTGGACAAGTTCGACGCGGGTCGCGGCTATAAGTTCAGTACCTATGCCTGCCGGGCCATTCTCAAAGCCTTCAGCCGACAGGGCATGAAACTCTCGAAATACCGCCAGCGTTTTCCCACGGATTTCGATCCCAAACTCGAGCGGAGCAACTTCCTCGAAGTCAAACGCGACGGGTTTGAAAAGGATGCCGCGGAAGAGGTCAAGCGCATCGTGCTCGAGAATCGCTGCGATCTCTCCGATGTGGAGCGCACCGTCATCGAGCACCGATTCGGACTCGAAAGCGGTGAACTCGAGAAGCCGATGACCCTGGAGCAGGTGGGCCAGATCATCGGTGTCACCAAAGAGCGTGTCCGGCAGATCCAGAACAAGGCGATGGAAAAAATCAAACTCCAACTCGAGGCGCATTTCCTCGGCAACAAGGAAGCCCTGGAAGCCCAGGAGGCCGCCTTGGAGGCGAAACTCGCCGAAACCGCAACAGCGAACTGAACCCCGCCGCCGTGCAGCCATCCAGAAGCCCGGGCCATCGGCCCGGGCTTTTTTACGCGCGCCTCTCGGCTTGTTTGTACCTCGAGCGTTCACTACCATGACTCACCGGTGGAGTGATGCCCCCCCGAACCGGAATGGAAGGATACTGACATCGCCGCAGATTGTCTGCTCCATCGTGTTGCCGCGGGCAATCAGGACGCCGTGCGTGAGTGTCTTTCACGGTTCGGCGGCCTGGTGTGGTCGCTCGCGCGCAGGTGTGGCCTGCCCGAATCGGAGTTGGAGGACGCGGTTCACGAGATTTTCACCGAACTCTGGCAGAACGGACACAAGTACGATCCGACTATTGCCTCAGAAGCAGCCTTTGTCGCGGTCATCGCTCGACGCCGGCTTATTGACCGACGCCGAAAAATCGGGCGAAAGCCGCTGACCTCTGAAATACAGGATTCAATCTCGGAACCGACTCCGCGACCGGCGTCGGCAGATCGGGCCGTCATCGCAGAGGAAGCGGTCGCTGCTGCACGGGCACTCGCCACGCTCAGCGAATCCCAGCAGCGGGTGTTGCGTCTGAGCGTCTATGAAGGGTTGAGCCATGAGTTGATCAGCCGCGCCACAGGTCTTCCATTGGGCACGGTCAAAACGCACGCTCGCCGCGGCCTGATCCGATTACGTGAACTACTCCGCGAGGAGGGACAGGGCACCAGTGACGGGGAAGGCCGCCCGTGAGAAACGACCTGTCCAGACTCGAGGAACTGCTGGCCGATGCCGCTCTCGAAGGCCTCGGAGCGAACGAGGCCGCGGAACTTCACTCGCTGGGGGTGTCGGAGGACGCGCTCGGCGAAGAGGAGCTCGCGGCCGCCGCCGCGGCTCTCGCGTGGCTGAAAATCGAAGCGATGCCCCCACCCGTTGCGGCACGCTTGGAGGAGCACGGAGAGAAATGGGCCGCGGCACGCCGCGTTCAATCCACGAACTGAACCTGTTTGCCGATGAGATTCTTCGGCTCATACGCGAGATCCGACGCGGCCCGACGGGTTTCCACACTGCGATGGACGAGCACGGCTCGTCCTTCGGGAAGGGTGCGTCTTTTCCACAGATTGGGCAATCGCCACTTCTTTCGCCCTGATTTGGAGTTGAACGCCCGTCGCGGGAAGAACTCGAGCGGCCACCACATCGGCGTCAGCGATGTATGGAGCGTGCCGAACGGATCGGGACCACTTTCAGCCGAGCCGGCGAAGCACGCCGCCTTTCGTTCCGGATCAACGAGCAGGCCCGCGGCCTCCGACTCCCGGAACATCCACTCCAGAGGGACTTTGGCAAGCCCGCTGTCATCGGCGGGATAGCCGCCTCCGATATCACTGTGAACACCAGCGAACCATACCTCCCGGCAATCCTGGTCCGATCCGCCGATGAGTTTGGATGGCGTGATCAGGTTGTGACGAAAAAAAGCACGGCGCTCGTCGATCGCCACCGCGTGCCGCACGATGCCGACGGATGGGTTGCTTGATGTGAACGGCAGCGTCAGGTAGTTCCAGAACCATCCCAGGCTTCCCACGGTGTCCCACACACCCATGAAATGAACCAGCGGTGCCCCCGCGCGGCTGACGCACTCCGGACGCGCGAAGAGTGTTCGGAATCTCCGTGCATCCCCGAAGAGCCGCTGTGCCTGGCCCGCACCATCGTCCCCGCTGTAGGCGGCCCATGCGTACGGCAACATATTTTCGCACTCAGGCCGCAGCAGTCCGAGCATGTGCGCCGCCCCCGCCACCGCCCGCGCGGTAAAGGCGCCGCGGCTGAACCCGAAGATATACACCCCGTCACCGGGTTGGTATGTTCGGCTCAGGAACCCGTACGCCTCGCACCAGTTGTCGCGGAGCGTGTGTCCGATGGCACTGTCCAGCACCTTGCGGAGTTTGTTCCGGGGCGTGACCAAGTGCCGCGAATCAGAGATCGTGCCCACGCCCGGGTCGTAGTACACCGTCTGCCGTTCATCGCGCACGAGCGAGCGATAGAGCCTGAGCACGTTGGTCGCATCGCCTGTGAAATCGTTGTTGGTGCCGTCGCAGCAGATGACGATGTTTTTGGACATGCCCGCGCCCTCCTCGTGGAAGCGCCAGAATAGCCTCGCCGCGCCGCCGGCACCGCGCTATGTGCAGCCGCCCGCCTCCCACGCCACGAAGAACGTGTCCACATCGCCGCCGTCCACCCCCCCGTCGAAGTTCACATCCGCCGATGGGTCGCCCGCCTCCCACGACACGAAAAACGCGTCCACATCGCCGCCGTCCACGCCACCATCTCCGTTAAAGTCCGCCGGGCACCGGGGCGTCAGTGCGCCCACCAGGATCATCGAGTGCATGTCCACGTTCACCGCCGCGTCATGCTGTAACACCGTGCCTTGAGGCAGGTGCGCCAGGCCCCTTGGCGCCGAGTTCACGCCCGGCGTCGTGACGCCCAGCGCTTCGCCACCAGCCGACGCGGCGAAGGGCGTCGCCAGCACCGACCCCGGTCCGATCGCCGGGGTCACGCCGGGAGGCAGCGTCGGGGGCGAGCCCAGCGAATCCGTGGCGTACGCCGCGATGATGTCGTGGAGTGTCGCGATTCCCCCACCGTCCATCGACAACAGCGAGTCCACGTACCAGAGGGTCGTCCGCCCCGGCTGGCTCGCGTCAAAGATCGAGCGCACCGTCGCCATCGCCTCGCCGTCCCGCGTGCTCGACACATGCGTCGCCGATGAACTCGCCGGAGCGCCCAGCATGTTGCCGAAGGTGAACGCCGGGGCCACGGGGATCAGCGTGCCCGTGTTGTCGGGCCGGGGCAGAGGCAGCGTCAGATCGGCCGTCCACAGACTGTTGCCGAACGGGACATACGGCCTCCCGCCCGCGTCCACCGCGAGACCGTTGGCGTACGTCAGGATGGGGTCGCTGGCCAGGAGCGTGGTGATGCCCGTGGCCGGGTCGTACCGCGCCAGATACCCGCGGCTCACATAATAATCTGAACCCATCACCATCAGGGTCTGCGTCGCCGTGTCCCACGCGCCGCAGTTGAAGAACCAGTTCCCCAGGCCGCCCGCGATCAGTTGGGAAGAAATCGCGTTGCCCACATCCTGCGTGTCGAGCGTGTCGGGGTGGAATCGAATCGCTCCTTCACCGATGAGGTACATGTACCCATCGGGATCGCGGCTGATGCTCCGCCACCGCTCCGATGGCGCGCTGATCCATTCCGTGGGCCCCGCATCGGACGCGAGCGAGTTGTACCATAATCCTGTTTGCGTGCCTACTCCTGTGGCGTAGGGTTCGCTCGGCGGAGGGGCCAGAATCGGGAGCAGACGCAGCGACTCTCGCAGCGCCTGACAGCCGCCCGCGTCCCCTTCCAGCGTGATCTGCGACTCACCCGCGCCCGGCGGTGCTGAGACATTGAGCCGGATCGTCACCGACTCGCTCACGCCGAGAACCCCGCTGAATTCCAACCGGCGCGTACCGGAATCCCACGCGGCCCCCGTAGGAATCGGGTCCAACAGCGCGGGCGAACCGACCATCAGGCCGGCCGGGATCATCGCGCCCGCGCTGATGGTCACCGGCCCATCCCCCGACGTGTTGGAGAGCGTCAGCGCGATGGTGAGGGGCACACCCGTCCGCACGATCTGCTTCATCATCCGGTGCCCGTCGGAAGCACGCCCCTCGACCGCGGCCCCGGCGGTGGCGGACGAAATGTTGGCGACCAGCACGGATGCCGAGAGCGGCCGTTGCAGATCGAACCCGGCGGGGATCGCGAAGCCCAGACGCCGGTTGCACCGATCGAAGACCGCCACTTGCTGGCCCCGGTTGAATGACCAGCGCCCCGCGTTCCATGGGAAGCACGAATGCATCCGCGTCACGATCGTGATGTCCACAGTCTGCCCGGGACCCAAGTCGCCCGAGATGCCAGCGCCCGAGGGAAAGAACGGCGTGACAACCAGCCCGCCGCCCGCCGCGGCGCTCTCCATGTCCGCGTAGTCGCCGGGACTCAGCCCACCGATGACGATGCCCGAGATCGTCTGCGCTCCCGTGTTCACAAGTCGGATGGCGTGCTCGACCGTATCCGTAGGCAGCAAGGGCGCTCTCGCCGGGGTGGAGACGATCGTCACCGTTACGGGGGCGGTGAAGATCGGGGTAACCGTGGTCGAGACCGACCCGGTGCCCAGGACCTGGACGAAGTTGGAGGCCCGGATGCGGCTCACCGAGTTCACCTGCGGCGACGGGGCACCGCACGGCACCCGCCCCGTCCATGTCACCGTGCGCAGACCCGAGCCCGCGGGGAGCGATCCCAGATTCCACACCACGGCGTTCAGCCCATTGCGGAAGCCGGAGTTGCTGGCCCGAACGAACGTCAGCCAATCGGGCATCTGATTCTCGATCACGACGTTGGACGCCGTCGCGTTGCCCGTGTTCTGATAGGTCAGCGTATACGTCACCTCATCGGCTTCCATCGCCGCGATCGGGCCGGTGAGGTGAACGGACAAGATCGGCGCGGGGGGCGGGGGGCAAGGGTTCGTCGTGCACGACACGCCGGCCGTCCACGCCCCCGTGCAGGCGGCCTGCACCGACTGAGAGCAGACGCCGTTCACGCAGCACGCGCCGATCGGAGGGCCGCTGGACGCGAGACAATCCGCGAACTGTCCGCTCCACACCACCGCGCCATCGTCAACGACTTCGACGGTCAGTTGGCTGGCGGAGACATCGACGATCCGCGCCGCAGTTTCTCCACGGCCATCATCCACAACACGCCTCGATGTTCCGAAGTCCTCCGGACACAAGTCCACCAGAGTGTAATCGGCGTTCGTCGGATCGAGCGTCAGGTCGTGCTTGATCAAGGCGTGCGTGCCGGACTGTGACACGGTGAAACGCTCCCATCCGGGAGAGAGTGTGACCACCGCCCGTCCCGCGGGTACGGGTCGCATCAGGTCGTACACTCGCAGTTCGGGGGATGCGTTCGCCGAGCCGCACAAGGCGGTCGCCGTCACGATGAAAGCCAGACGCTGCGATGACACTCCGGTTGAGTAGGGCGTGGATTGCGCCAGACCGCCGTCGTACCACTGGGCCATGCCGCCATTGAAAGGCACACCGCACGGCAGACAATCAGCATGCAGCAGCACCGGTACCGAGACCGGATAGGGCAGCCGAAACAATCGGATGGTGAGGCCTTGGCAGCCTCCCACGGACGTTCCGCCCGCCACGTACAGAAACTCGCGCGTGGGAGAGAGGAAATAGTTGTTCGCCTGACGAGCCTCGGCGGGCAGGGTGTATGTCGGGTCGGAGGTGTCCGCCCCCCCCACCACGCCATTTCCGTTGCGATCGACGACAATCGTTGAGCCGCCGCCGTACAGCAGACCTGTGGTGCCGTTGGAGTGCAACCATCGGTTGTCTGGTGATTGAAAAAGTCCGGGCAGACTCTGGCCCGCGGCAAGTCCCGCGGCGAGCAGAACAAGCAGCAGGACAACGCCACGTATCATGTTGTGCAACACTGTCTTCGCCTCCTCGAGCCGCCGCGAGATCTCGGGGCTTCGCCTTACCGCGATTTTTTTCATCCATGACCGCCAGAAATTCCGTGAGTTATTGAATTGTTGAAACCAAATACCTTCTTTTTTCCTAACCGAAGTGCGCCGAGCGAAAAACTCCTACATAACCGACTGCCAAATAGGCATCCGTGCGAAACGACAAACACCGTTGTCATTGAACGAACCCTGTTTGATTCGTGACGCGCCGCTGTTCGCTCTGGCACCGAACTTGCCGTAGCGATCGTGTGCTCGCGGCGAATCGCCATCCTGATCACACTCCCGACCGCCACACGGATGGTGGTTGCGGCGCTTCACGCCTGCATCTGTTGCTCTCCTATGCGGGGTGGCAGCCCGATCCCTGGGTCGAACGACTACCGCGCTTGCTTGATCCGATGGGCATCATCTCTCATCGCGCCCAGACGGGCAAACAGGCCAGCGACCTGATCCGCTCGACCCCGATTCATGTCGCGGTCGTGGACCTCGGACTGCCCTTAGACGATCGAGACACCCCCACTGCCGATGAGTTCACCGAGGGCGGTCCTCGGCTGCTCGAACTTCTGTCACGACTCTCATCCCCTCCTCCCGTTCTCGCCGTCAAGCGTTCCCGGTCACACCGGGACGATTCGCGCGATATCGCCGCGGCCCTTCGGTGGGGTGCCTTCGCTGTGCTCGATCGACCTCATGATGCGCACGGTCTGAACGTCATGCTCGAAGTTCTCCGGCGATGCCTGGTCCGCAAGTACGGCGGATGCTGGCCGGAGGGGAGCGTGACATGAATCCCTGTCACGGATCCGTTTGACCGAAAACATCATCGCATTTCAGCCTCTTCAGAACGATTCCAGGTTCCATTCACACTTTCGGAGTTCACATGTCCAAGACCATCGTTCGTCCCCTTCACGATAAAATTCTCGTCAAGCGCGATGAAGCGCTGTCCAAGACTGATTCGGGGATCTTTCTGCCCGAATCGAGCAAGGACAAGCCCAAGACCGGCGTCATCCAGGCCGTCGGTACCGGCAGCCTGAACACTGAGACCGGCGAACGCATCGCTCTCACAGTCAAAAAGGGCGACCGCGTGATCTTCTCTTCGTACGCCGGCACCGAGGTCAAACTCGACGGGCAGGAACTGCTCATCATGTCCGAGGATGACATTCTCGCTGTGGTGGACTGATCGGAGCAATAGCCTTCGCCGAACATCCGGGCCTTGAGTGTCGGTTATCCGCATCCTTCGCCTCAACCTGTCGAACGTGTCCCCCCGCTTGTATGACATCCACGCAACTCCGCCAAGCCCTGAAGGAACTGAACGGTGAACGGGACCTTGTCCTGGCCTTCGCCGGTCTGTCGGAGCACCTCTTCATCAACCGCGCCATCCTGATCCCCGACGAGCCCGACCACCTCGTCAAGGTCACCGACGGCGGGAGTGTCTACATCATTGAATCCGAGAAAGTGGTCTGGTTCCGCATCAGCCTGGGGCCCGTGAACAAAACGTCCCGGCATTCATGACCCTTCGTTGAAACACACCGATACCACCGGAGCACGATGGCACGGAGATGAGAGAGAGATTCAGAGCGGTTCGGAGAACCCGCTCCAGCGCCCCGCGGATCCCCGTGATCTCGTGCTTCAGTGGTGAAGATAAGCCCGAAAGGAATAGAAACATGGCAGCCAAAGCAATCGCCTACAACACCGACGCCCGTGAACGCATCTTCCGGGGCGTGCAGAAACTCGCCCACGCCGTCAAAGTCACACTCGGCCCCTCCGGCCGCGTCGTCGTACTCGAAAAATCCTTCGGCTCACCCACCGTCACCAAGGACGGCGTGACCGTCGCCAAGGAAATCGAGTTGGAAGACCAGTACGAGAACCTCGGCGCCCAGATGGTCAAGGAAGTCGCGCAGAAAGCCAGCAAGGACGCGGGGGACGGCACCACCACCGCCACAATCTACGCCGAGGCCATCTACGGCGAGGGCCTGAAGGTCATCACCAGCGGCGCGAACCCCAACATGGTCAAGCGCGGCATCGACCAGGCCGTGTCCGTCGTCATTGACGAACTCGCCAAGATGAGCAAGAAGGTCGATTCGAGCAAGGAGATCGCTCAGGTCGGCACCTGCTCCGCCAACCAGGACGCCGACATCGGCAAGATCATCGCCCAGGCGATGGACAAGGTCGGCAAGGACGGCGTAATCACCGTTGAAGAAGGCAAGAGCCTCACCACCGAAGTCGAACTCGTCGAGGGCATGCAGTTCGACAAGGGCTACCTCAGCCCGCACTTCGTCACCAACGCCGCCACCATGGAGACGGTGCTCGACAATCCCTACATCCTCATCTACGAGAAGAAGATCAGCGGCGTCAAGGACCTGCTCCCCATTCTGGGCAAGATCGCCGAGCAGGGTTCAAGCCTGCTCATCATCGCGGAAGACGTCGAGGGCGAAGCGCTCGCGACGCTCGTGGTCAACAAGATCCGCGGTATCCTGAAGGTCGCCGCGGTCAAGGCCCCGGGCTTCGGCGACCGGCGCAAGGAGATGCTCGGCGACATCGCCACGCTCACCGGCGGAAAGGCGATCATGGAAGAACTGGGCCTCGAACTCGAGAAGGTCGAGATCGGCGACCTGGGCCGCGCCAAGAAGGTGACCATCGACAAGGACAACTGCACGATCGTCGAGGGCGCTGGCAAGACGGCGGATATCAAGGGCCGCATCGAGCAGATCCGTCACCAGATCGAGAACACCAGCAGCGATTATGACCGTGAGAAACTCGAGGAACGGCTCGCCAAGCTCTCCGGCGGCGTGGCCCAGATCAACGTTGGTGCGGCGACCGAGGTCGAGATGAAGGAG
>DDSA01000044.1:20797-26333 GCA_002343715.1 Phycisphaerales bacterium UBA2402
GAGATGAAGGAGAAGAAGGCCCGCGTCGAGGACGCCCTGCACGCCTGCCGCGCGGCGGTCGAGGAAGGCATCCTGCCCGGCGGCGGCGTCAGCGTGCTGCGGGCCCGCAAGGCGCTCGACAAACTCCGCAAGAAGGTCGAGGGCGATGAGCGAAGCGGCGTGGACATCATCTACCGTGCGCTCTCGGCCCCCATCAAGCAAATCGCGGCCAACTGCGGCCTCGACGGCTCGGTGATCGCCAGCAAGGTCGAGGATGCCACCGACACCAACTACGGCTACAACGCCCTGACCCACGAGTACGGCGACCTGGTCAAGATGGGCGTCATCGTTCCGACCAAGGTCGAGCGGATCGCGCTGCAGAACGCCGCCAGCATCTCGGGCCTGCTGCTCACCACCGAGGCGGCCATCGTTGAGATCAAGGAGAAGAAGAAGCCCGCCGGCGGGCACGACCACGACCACGGCGACATGGATTACTGATCCGAGAGTTTGTTCACCTGTTCAACTTGACAAAGGCTCATCCCCGGGGATGAGCCTTTTTTCATGCCCCGATCATGAAGCAGCGCTTTCCCCGGGTTCAAACAGACGAGGTACGGTTCCGGATTACCCATTCGCTTTCTTCGCCGCTCGACGGGTATCCTTGAGCCTCTGTCCTTCGCACGCCGGAGGTTCCACCGTGCTCTGCCCTTACTGCAACGCCAACAACGACAAGGTCATCGACAGCCGTGAGAGCGACGGCGCGAAAGTTGTCCGTCGGCGGCGTGAATGCGTGGCGTGCGAGCGGCGGTTCACAACGTACGAACGCGTCGAACAGACCGCACGGCTCACGGTGATCAAACGAGATGGAAGCCACAGCCCGTTCAACCGGGAGAACATGCTCCGCGGCGTGCTGGCGGCCTGCGGCAAAAGGCCCATCGCCGAGGAGATCAAGGAGCGGCTCGTCTCGGACATCGAGGACGAACTCCACCGCGAGTTCGACCGCGAGGTTCCCAGTGCCGAGATCGGACGTCGCGTCATGGCCCGGCTCAAGGATGTGGACGAAGTCGCCTACATCCGTTTCGCCAGCGAGTACCACCAGTTCCGCAACGTCAATGAACTGAGACGCGAACTGGACGAACTCGCCTCCCGGACCAAGGACGTCAAAGACCAGCAGCCACTCTTCATGGAGCCGAAGAAGTGAGGCGGCACCGGCCCATGCCGACAGAATGGTCGCCGGTGATGGTGGCGGCGGCGTGCCTCTTCGCCTGCACTCCGCAACGCACCGAAGTTTCGGCCGGGCAAACATCGGCCGCAAAGATGATTCCCGTTCAGGAACCCCTCCCATCACCGAGCGCGGGACAACCACCGACACTGATCGAAGAACTGCGGGCGCAGGGGGCGAGAGCGGCACGAGAACTTGAGAAAGCCGCCGGTGTTCGTTTGGAGCCGATCACGGTGACATCAGGCCCGACCTGGTGGTCCGCGGCCGTGAACAACCCGGCTCGGGCCGCGGCCACTGAAAGCGCGGCAACCTTGCCCGAAGCGTTCAACGCCGCCGTGGCGAAAGCCGCGGCGGTCGCGGAGTCCCGCGGATCGAACCCTCGGTCGCTGCGCGTGGAGAGGGCCTCTTGGATGCGGTTGCCGACCACGCGGTATGTTGTGTGGGTTTCGCTGGGCGACGGAACGCAGTCGGCCGATCCGCTACCCCCGATCGACCTTCCGGAAGATGCGGTATCCTCGGCGACCACAGATCCTGCCCCGACAAAGAGTCTCGTCGAGCCCGCTGAGTCCGCTCAATCCGATTCGATGGCACCTCCGTGGTTTGTTGCAGCACCGATGAGTGAGGGGGGACGCACGACAGTCGGGGTGAGCGCCGAGGCTCAGACGGAACGGGATGCGCAGCGAGCCGCCTTGAAGGCTGGCCGGACGCGCCTGGTCTCCCTGATCGGCTCGGAACCGATGGACCTGACCACGGTCAAGACGTCGACGGTGGCGCTGCCCGACGGACGGTTCAGGGCGTACGCGCTCGTCTCGTGCACGGGTATGATCCCGTAGTCGTTTGTTATCCCGCGTTTCTCGAACACCATGCCCACCAAAGTCCATCCGACCGCCGCGTCCTGTTTCTCCGATCTGCGTCAGAAGGGCGTGCTGCGCGACGGCATGACCGTGATGGTGGGCGGGTTCGGATTATGCGGCATCCCCGAACAACTCATCATCGCCCTGCGTGACAGCGGAGTCAGGGACCTCACCTGCATCTCGAACAACGCGGGTGTGGACGACTGGGGCCTTGGCCTGCTGCTTCAGACGAGACAGATTCGGAAAATGGTTTCGAGTTACGTCGGCGAGAACGCGACGTTCGAGAAGCAGTACTTGTCTGGCGAGTTAGAAGTCGAGTTCAATCCGCAGGGAACTCTCGCGGAACGCATCCGGGCCGGGGGAGCCGGCATCCCGGCGTTCTACACCGCGACGGGCGCAGGAACGATTGTCGCGGAAGGAAAGGAGACCCGCGCCTTGTACCGCCCGGCGGACGGCGCGTGCGGAGCGACGATCCCACAGCGTGGTTTCGCCGGGCGTGCCGGCTCGACCGCGCCGCAGACAGGCTCGCCCCGTGAGTATGTGCTGGAAACCGGCCTCTATGCCGACCTTTCTCTCGTCAAGGCGTGGAAGTCCGATCCGTTCGGGAACCTGGTCTACCGCAAGACGGCCCGCAACTTCAACCCCATGATGGCCTGCGCTGCCGGGTTCACCATCGCCGAAGTGGAGGAGATCGTGCCTCTGGGCGAGCTCGACCCCGATGCAATCCACACGCCGGGCAGTTATGTGAAGCGCCTCGTGCTGACACGCAGCGAGAAGCGGATCGAGCAGCGCACCGTTCGCCCCGATTGATGCGTAACCCATGTCATCCACCTATGTCATCACCGGCGGGAGCAGAGGCATCGGGCTGGAGTTCGCCCGGCAGTTGTCCGCGCGGGGGGACACGGTCATCGCCACCGCCCGCGATCCGGATCGCGCGGCGGATCTCTCGCGTGCGGCCGCCCGTGTTGTCCCGCTCGATGTCACCGATCCCGCGAGCATCGAGTTGCTCCCCTCGTACCTGGACGGCGTGAGCATCGATGTGCTCATCAACAACGCCGGGGTGAGCAGCGAGCAAAAGACAATCTCCCAGTGCGGAGCGGCGGAACTGCAGCGTGTGTTCATGGTGAACAGCACCGCGCCGGTGCTGGTGGCTCGGGCGTTGCTCGATCGTCTTCGCGCCGGCCGCAGAAGGCAGATTGTGAACATCACCAGCCAGTTGGGGAGCATCACGAACAATACGGGCGGGTCGAGTTATCCGTACCGGGCCAGCAAAGCGGCGCTCAACATGCTCACCAGAAGCATGGCGAATGAACTCGCGAACGAGGGGTTTGTCTGTGTCGCGGTGCATCCGGGATGGGTTCGCACGGACATGGGAGGGCCATCGGCTCCTCTCGCACCTTCGAAAGCGGTGGCCGCGATGCTCCGCCTTTTCGACCGGCTGGACGCCGGTCAGAACGGACATTTCCTGAACTTCGACGGCGCTTCCATCCCCTGGTAGCGTCGCCCGAGATTGGCCCGGGGTCTGAGAGCCGTGCCCCATATGCCGTGTGCGCCGGGCCGAACCGGCTGTGCCGTCCACTTTCCCCGGGGCGTGATGCCGCCGACTTGAACTGCCGTGCGGAGCGTGCCGATGCACCTCTGTACTTTCGAATCGAGAGAGAAGACTCGCATGAATCAACGCCACGCCGATCAGTTGGTCGCCAGTTTCAGGTACTTCGAGCCGTGCGGAGCCGCGCTGATCGCAAAGGTCTTTCGGAATCTATCGGACAAGCACCCGAACGTGCGGGCGCTTTTCCCCGAGGAGACCGGCCACCTGAACAAGCGGTTCTTCGACACACTGGGTCAGGTCGTCTCGAACATCCAACGATTCCACGCGCTGCAAGGTCCGTTAGGTGAACTGGGCCGTAGAGCGGAGCGCGAAGGCGCCAACGCGGGTCACTACCGGATCATCCGTTCGGAACTGATCGAGGTCATGGCGGAACTCGCCGCGGACGACTGGACGGAAGAACTCGATTGTTTGTGGCGTCAGACGCTGGATGCCGTGAGCGGCGCGATGCTGGCGGGTGTGACCGTGGCGGAGGAACTTCGCGCGGCGGCGTAGCGCCCGCATCAATGCCTCGGGAAGCGTGCGTCATCGCGCCACCGCCGCTTGAGCCTCTTGTAATGCAGGTTTAGAAAGACGATCAATCCCGCGATGACCACGACTCCCGCGAGCAGGCTCAGCGGGTTGTGCGGATCGAAGAACGGGATCTTGGAAAGCGCCTTCCCCGCGAGGAGCATCACGGAGTTCCCCAAGAGGGTGCCGACGGCGATAGCGCTGATCGTGGCCAGGCGGCTCATTCCGAGCATTCGGCCCAGGATCGAGCCACCGATGGATCCGGTCGCGGCGATGGGAATGACGACGAAAGCCACCAACCCGAGGAACGCGAAGCGTCGCATCCAGGGCTGGACGCTCATGAAAAACTCGCCCTCCTCCCTCAGGGCCAGGAGTTTGGGGCCGATCTTGGGAAGTTTGAAGATAAACCCCGCGTGAAACACGAGCAAGATGGCAACGAAGGCGTCCATCCACGAGACCATGGTGAAGAGTTCGCCCCGGGTCAGGAAGTTGAACTGGCCGGCATCCTTCTCGAACGCCTCCAACCCGGCCAGGTCGGTCTTGGGCGCATCCGATCCGAAGAGGATCACAAATCGCCCCAGACCGAAGAACGTCACCGCCGAGGTGGCGAGCAGTTTGGCGACGAAGTCGACCCCGCGCGTCACCGCGAGCATCGCGAGCATCGTGCCGGTCACGACAAAGGGGCCCAGGAGCGTGGCCCACCACGCGATGGGGTAGTCTCGCTTGAAAGAATCCGCGAACCGTGCCTCGTGCGCGGCGTGGTCATCGTGCCCCCCGGGCGCGTATTGAAGTTTGGGCTCGATCATGGGCGGGGAGGGAGCGGCGTGAACGGTCGGGGGACGGGACGTCATGATGGCGCGGAGTTCAGGCTGTCGTGCCTGCCGCCAGTGACTTTACGTGAACCTCTCTCAGCTGGTTCTCCGGAACGGCGCTGGGGGCCTTGGTCATGAGGTCGGCACCCGTCTGAGTCTTGGGGAAGGCGATCACGTCGCGGATGTTGTCGGTGCCGATGAAGTTCATGACCAATCGGTCCAGACCGAAGGCGATGCCGGCGTGCGGCGGCGCACCGAATGAAAGGGCTTCGAGCAGGAAGGAAAACTTCTCCTTCGCCTGCTCGGGGGTCATGCCGAGGAGTTTGAAGACCTTGCTCTGGACGGCACGGTCGTGGATGCGGACACTTCCGCCGGCGATCTCCTGCCCGTTGAGGACGATGTCGTACCCGGCGGAGACGATGCCCTCGATCGTGACTTCGTCCTGTTCATCCGCCTTCAGGAACGCCTCCATCTGATCGTCGTTGGGGCTGGTGAAGGGATGGTGCATCGCGACCCACTTGCCGGTCTCCTTGTTCCGCTCGAACATCGGGAAGTC